>JBDTCM010000209.1:0-4638 GCA_039923575.1 Chthoniobacterales bacterium | reverse complement strand
TGCCAGTCAATCGTTAGGCGAAGTGACCGCCGCGGCGGACGTCATCATCACGGTCGTGTCCGATGACGCCGCAATGCGGCAAATTTTTGCCGGCCAGGACGACAACCTGCTCGTGAACGCGAAGGGCAAGCTGTTCATCAACTGCGCCACGATTTCGCCGGAAGTGCATCTCGAAGTCGAGGGGCTGGCGCAAAAGGCGGGCGCGGCGACGCTGGAGGCGTGCATGGCTTCGAGCATCACGCAGGCGCGTGAAGGCTCGCTCTACCTGATGTGCGGCGGCGAAAAATCGGCCTTCGATTGCGCGGAACCGATTCTGAAGGCGCTTGGGAAAACGATTCGCTACATCGGCGAATCGGGCGAAGCGGCGAAAGTGAAAGCGCTCGTCAACATGGTGATGAACATCAACACGGCCGGGCTGGCCGAGGGGCTTGGCTTGGGCGATGCGCTCGGGCTCGATCTCACGATGTTGCGCGAAGTGTTCGGTGAAACCGGCGCTGGCTCGCGCGTCCTGCAAACCGACGGCGAGGACATGCAGAATCGCGATCACGCCTGCTTTTTTTCGGCTGCTCACGCGGCCAAGGACAGCGGGATCGCGCTCCATCTCGCCGAACTGGCCGGACTCGAACTCCCGCTCGCGCGCGCGACCAAGCAGCAATACGATCGGATGATCGCCGAAGGCCTCGGCGAGTTGGATAAATCGGGAATCGCGGAGCTGACGTTCAAAGGCCGCCACTCATCTCGCGGGTAGGGTGGGCGTCTCGCCTGCCGGGGATGGCATCCTGCCATCCCGGACTTTCTGGGGCGGGGCAGACGGGAAAAGATTATTTCGGAAGGATGTCGAAACCGGTGGGCGAGACGCCCACCCTACCCGCGAGAGAGCCGTTCCTCGCCAGCGTAGATATTCATCGTCTCGCCGCGCAAGAATCCGATGAGCGTCTGATGGTTCGCGTGCGCAAATTCCACCGCCAGGCTGGTTGGGGCGGAGATGGCGGCAATGATGGCGATTCCTGCAGCGAGCGCCTTCTGCGTCATCTCGAAGGAAACACGGCCGCTCAGGAGCAAAACGCATTCGCCTGACGGCAACCGCTTCGCGAGCAACTCGTGACCGATCAGCTTGTCGAGCGCGTTGTGTCGCCCAACGTCCTCGCGCAAGAGCAGTAACTCACCCTTCAAATCGAAAAGCGCGCAAGCGTGCAGGCCGCCTGTGCGGCGGAAAGTTTCCTGTGCGGTCACGAGCTGGGCCGGGAGTGCGAGCAGAACTTTGGCGTCAATCGTGGGTGCGGCGGTGATCGCAGGAAATTGCTGCATCGCCGCCTCGATCGTGGCTTTCCCGCAAATCCCGCAGCTCGAGGAACTGAAGACGTGGCGGCTCATTTTCACGGGGTCGAATTTCGTTGGATCGGTGAGCGCGATATTGACCACGTTGCCGGCCGATACCTGATCACTCGTTAGGCAGGCAGCGATCTCGAAAATCTCAGCGCCGTCTCGCACGATCCCCTCGGTCAACGCGAAACCGGCGGCGAGTTCGCGATCGTGCCCCGGGGTCCGCATGACGACGGCGATGCTGTGACCTTCGACGCGAATCTCAAGCGGCTCTTCCGCGGCGGTTTCGTCCTGTTCGGCCGGAAGCGGGTGTCCGTCTCGATACCTGACGACTTCAACTGCTTTCGCGCCGTCCCGTTTTTTCACAGGTCAGAGGGCGTGTTGAGGTTGGTGAAGAGATCGGATTGCGAAGTTTCGCGGGCCGCGAGCAATCCTTTCTTGATCGATTCGTGGATGAAGCTTTGCATCGAGAAATCGCCGCTGCGCAAGGCCTGCACTGCCAGCGACGTGCACGCGGTTGGGTAAACCGCCGCCAGGGGCTCGAAACCATGCGGGCCGCGCGCCACGGCGCCGCCGAGGTCGAGGAGGGAGGACAAGAACTCACTCGTCATTCGCGGGAGATCAACCGCGAGCACGACGAGAAGCGGCGTCGTGCACTTCTGCAAAGCCGCCGCCACTCCGGCGAGGGGGCCGGCGTTCGTCACTGCATCCTCCACCACTTCGCAGTCGCTCCATTCCCCGCGCGCCGGACCGGAAATTATCAAGTGCTCGGGCGACAGTTTTTGCAGAGTCGCAAGCTGCCGTTGCCAGAGCGGTTGTCCTTCGTATTCTAGAAATGCCTTGTCCCGGCCCATCCGGGTGGATTTACCGCCGGCCAGGAGAACCGCGCTGCAGCGCATGGTCAGGCGCTTTTCACGGAACTTGGCGCGAGCACTTTCAACCGCGCCTCGCCGACATTCAGGCGGCCATCGGTCAGGATGCGCGCGCGCAATCCACCCCGGCCGGTGAGAAATTTTTCTGTGCCCGGAGCGAAAGCGTTATCCATCCAGTAACACGGCGCGCAATGCGCGGTGCCGCAGAACTGCACGCCCTGAAGCTCGAAATCCACGCCGATGAGTTCCATCAGATCGACGCCGGAGACGATGACATTTCGCCGCAGCACGCCGGGCGATTTCGTTAGGCCAAAAACGCGGCCCAGTTCGTCAAAAACTTCGCGCGCGAAAAAAGTGATCTGCCCTTTGTAATCGTCCCGGTAATCGAAAAAGCGATCGCCGCGAATGCCGCGGCCGGCGACGCACTCGATGCTCTCCGTCGCGACGAGCGCGAAATCATCCGGCGGCTGGCCGTGGTGGCCGAAGTAGTTGTGGCCGGGCGAAGTGAAGATTTGTTCGATGATCATGCGAAGTCGGAGAAGTTTTAAGTGTTAAGCTTTAAGTGTTAAGTGGAGAACGCGAACTCGGCCGGGGTTTCTTTTCTCTACTTAACACTTAACACTTAACACTTAAAACTTAATACTCGATGGGAACTGTCCGGCGTGTTTTTGCTTATCTGAAGCGCTATCCGTTGCTTGCAATCGGAACACTGAGCTGCGCCATCGTGGGGACGCTGATGGTGGTGGTGTTCCCGGCGGTGGCGAAGCGGGTCATTGATGAGGTGCTGGTGAAGGGACACGCGGAACAACTGGTGCCCCTGGTCCTGACGGCGGCGCTGGCGTTTTTTCTACAACACGGACTCAATGCCGTGCGGATTGTTTTGAACAATACCTTCGAGCAAAAGGTGATTTTCGAT
Organism: Chthoniobacterales bacterium; assembly: GCA_039923575.1. Lineage (GTDB taxonomy): Bacteria > Verrucomicrobiota > Verrucomicrobiia > Chthoniobacterales > UBA10450 > Palsa-1392. Next base: position 1,527 of record JBDTCM010000209.1, on the reverse strand, counting down.
CTGCGGAGCGATCTTTATTCGCACATCCAGATGTTGCCGCTGCGCTGGTTTGATAACCGGGCGACGGGCGATTTGATGACGCGCATCCTGGAGGATGTGAACTCGGTCGAGCGGATGCTGATCGATGGAGTGGAGCAGGGTGTGGTGGCGCTGCTGCAGGTCGCGATCGTGCTCGCGATGATGTTTTACGTGAGCACTTCGCTCACGCTGGTGGGACTGGCGCCGGCGCCTTTTCTGGCGGGCGGCGCGCTTTGGTACACGCTCACGGCGCATCGACGTTATCGACTACAGCGGCGGGCGTCGTCGGCGATGAATTCGTTGCTGCACGACAACCTGGCGGGGATTCGACAGATCAAGAGTTTTGTCCGCGAAAAGGAGGAACATAAGCGCTTCAATTCCGTGAGTGATCAATTGCGCCACGCCACCCTCGTGGTCATGAAAGTATGGGCGATTTATAACCCATCCATGTATCTGATCGGCTCGCTCGGGATCGTGCTCGTGGTCTGGGTGGGCGCGCGCAGCGTGCTCGCCGGGGCGATGCAGGTGGGCGATTTGATCGCGTTCCTGATGCTGACGGGATTCTTGTATGAGCCGATCAACAAACTGCATCAGCTCAATCAACTGATGCAGGCGGGGCGCGCGGCGGGTGAGCGTGTTTTCGAGATCATCGATCAGCCGATCGAGCCGGGTTGGGATGTGGCCGCGACGCCGGCGAAGATTCGGGGCGACGTTCGCTATGAGGATGTGAGTTTTAATTACGGCGATGAAAGCGTGCCCGCGTTACAGCAGATCGATTTTCATGCGCAGCCGGGCGAAACGGTGGCGCTCGTCGGCACGACGGGCGCGGGCAAGTCGACGCTCGTGAATCTGCTGACACGTTTTTACGAGCTGACTTCGGGCGAGATTTTCGTGGATGGAAAACCGCTTCGCTCCTATGGAATGAAGGCGCTGCGCGAGATGGTGGGTTTGGTCACACAGGAAAGTTTCCTTTTTAACGGCACCATTCGCGAAAACCTGCTCATGGGAAAACCGGGCGCTAGCGACGAGGAAGTCCTGCGCGCGGCGGAAGCGGCCAATGCGCGCGGATTTATCGATCGGTTGCCGAGTGGCCTCGGTAGCGTGGTGGGAGAGCGTGGCGTGAAGCTGAGCGTGGGCGAAAAGCAGCGCGTCTCGATCGCGCGCGCCCTGTTGAAAGATCCGCCGATTCTGATCCTGGACGAGGCGACGGCCAGCGTCGACACAACGACGGAGCGGTTGATACAGGAAGCGCTGGAACATTTGATGGCGCATCGGACGTGCTTTGTCATTGCGCACCGGCTTTCGACCATTCTGCGGGCGAATCAGATCCTGGTTCTGGAACGCGGCCGGATCATTGAGCGCGGAACCCACGCCGAGCTGGTGGAGTTGGGCGGCAAGTACGCTCGGCTCTGGGAACAGAGTTTCCTGGAGACGCGCGGGGCCGAACTCGAATCGCCCGCGGAGCTGACCCTGTAGACGCTTCGCTCTCTCCGAGCCGTAAGCTCTTCC
>JBDTCM010000208.1:0-3972 GCA_039923575.1 Chthoniobacterales bacterium | reverse complement strand
AGACTCTGACTCATCCCTCAACATCCTGCCAAAATCATCTCCGGGACACAAACTTTTCGGATGAACCCGCTCTTGGCCAGCGGAATCCAGATCCGCGCTTCGCTTTTAATCTCCGGCAGCTTGACCTGATAAAGAAACTCGAACTGATCGGAGCCTTTAATGATGCCAGGCTCGGTCGCGCGACTGACGGGCGCGCACGAAATAAGAACCCCGAGGACAGGAGCGAGAAACCGCCTCATCGACTTGCCTTAAGCTGTGTTTTTGTGCTCTCGCTTACCCGATGGGAACCTTTTTCCACTTCCCGTCTTCTTCCTTCCAGTTGTAGAGCGGCTTCCCATCGATCTTGTGCACACTCGTCTCGGTGACCTTCATGCTGCCCGGCTGACCGTCGAGAAAGAAATCGATGTCATAAGTCTTGCCATTGGTCGCTTTCATGTCGACGCAGGCAAAATATTTGCCATCGCCCAGGTCGCTGAGGCGATCGTCATGCACCTTGATTAAATCAAGGGTCAGGTCGTGATCGTCGTACTGAACGTGGAATTTCCCATCGCTGGATTTCTTCTTTTCCGCGGTGATGTCCTTTTTTATTCCGGCGGAAATATCCTGTTTACTAACGTGCGTTGCCTTCTCGTGCTGTGAGGGATGCTCGCTCGTCCCCGCGTTGCTGGGATGTTCCTGCGCCGACACGGGGAGCGCCGCTCCCAGGGAAAAGGCAATTGCCGCTGCCATCATGAGTTTCGTCAACATATCAATCCTCCATCTGAAGTCTTCGTTGGCTCGTTCCATCAAGCTATCCGCTTAATGCGATCAACTCAACCAAGACATTACCCTCTTTCTGAGAGGGGCTGGACACAACAAGCCGCCTTCTTCCCAGGCACGCAACTCGTTTCACCACGGAACCCTCCCTTGAGCGGGCATGACGATTTTCTCTCAACGGAATAAAGCCGAACTGGCTGGCGGACGTGCGTGCTGTATTTCTGGGACGCGCACGCGCAACGCGCCGACCCGAAGCCGGTACTGCAACGGCGCCGGCATCATCTCCACTTCGCCATCGAGCGATACCGGGACGCATGACGGCTCGATTTCCAGACGTGCTTCGCGCGCGCAGACCATTTCGAAATCGTGAGTCTCTTCCACCTTTCTTCGAAGCATCCTGAAACCAAGACGCAGAATGCCGGCCGGGCTCAGCGGCCTGGGCAAATAGATCGCGAGATTGTGCGCGTCGATGCACTCCCGGCCGCGCAGATGGAAGTAATCGAGTTCTTCCGGATTATTGCAGACAAAGACAAACCGGCTCCGAAAGAGTTGTTCGCCGCCCTCGGTCGTTAGGCGAATCGTCATCACATTCCCCCAGCGGAGGAGCGCAGTCGCCCCGCTCAAGAGCGCGATCAGCCGGCTTCGTCCGAAACGGCGAAACATTTGCTCACGATGTCGCAAGGCGAGCGGATAAAGGCCAACGCTGGACCTGCTCAGAAAAGTGCGGCCGTTTACTTCGCCGACGTTAATTGCCGCTATCCGCCCGTTCACCGCAGTTTGAACCGCCGCGCCAAGTTCGAGCGGAATGTTCTGTCGTTTCGCAAATAAGTTAAACGTCCCCAGAGGCAGCACGCCGAGAATCTTGCCGGTTCCAGCCAATACTGCCGCAATCGTGTCGATCGTCCCATCGCCGCCAGCTGCGACGATAACTTCGGCGTCGCTCCGTGCGGCTTCCTGCGCCAGCGAAGCGATTTCACTGCCGTCCCGAGCGATTAGGAGCTGTGCCGGGATGCTCTGCGATTGAAACAGCTTGGCAATTTGAGCTTCCGTCTCCTCTCCGTGACGGCCTGCTCCGCGGTTTAAGATTACAATCATTCAGTCTCGAGCGGGCCGATGCCGCCTTGTCTTTCGATTGCACTTTGCCTTCTCCGGGGGCAAGACGCGAACAAATCGAGCAGCGTAGATTTACCGGTGCAGTCGATGAATCCGACAGGCTATGAATTCGCAGTTCCAAATGCAGCTCGACCGCCGCAGCGATCATCATGTTGCGCCGGGTGTGATCGGCGAAATGGATATCTGCCGGGCTGCCGACACGCAAAGCCGTGATCGCTTTCGGATCGTCGGGAAACTTTCGTCCGCGGCCAGGACACCTTTGCCAGTAGAAAAGCGCTCGCGCCGTCGATTCCAATGTGGACGGAACACTCATGCTTCGAATCGATCCGCTTTCCGTGCGGCGCGGGCGGCCCGGAGCATTTGATCGTGCTCAGCTTCGGCCACGCCGTGTTCGACCAGTCGTTCACTATCGCTTCGCCCTTCCTCATCGTGTTGCGACCTGAAAGCGCAGCGCTTTTAGAAACGGCCCGACGGGCGGGACGATCGCGACGAGCCCAGACGGGTCTTCGCCCGTCGGCCATTGGCAGCCTCATACAGACCACGGATTACTTGCTTGAACGATCTGGGAGTGAAATCCGGCGCGGACGGAAGCGTGGACGAAATCAAATTAAACGGACACCGCTGCGCCATCAGACGGCCTCGACCTCGATGAAGGTTGGCGAGAATCCACGGCGCAGGAAGAAGCTTTGAGCCGCGGCAGGTCACCGTCGTTCGGGAGAGATCTCGGTTCGATCCTGCGTGCGATCCGTTGATCGGAATTTCTTAGCGAACAGCGTGTTCCGTTTGCCCAGGCGACGACGAATCCGCGCGACATGCGTACTTCGCCAGGATCAGCCAGCGGCAAACGCCATACCTTCTCCATTTTCCTTCAGAGCAGTTTGCGGCTGGAACTGCAATTCCTCGCGGCGCGACGGAGGCTCAAACCGGTTTCGCATTCTTCAATTTTCGATAATGCCGGATGAGGTTGTTCGTCGAGCTATCATGTTTGAGCCTGGGCGCCGCCTTGCTCTCCAGTTCGGGAACAATGCGCTGGGCCAGCACTTTGCCCAGCTCGACGCCCCACTGGTCGAACGAATCAATGTTCCAAATCGCGCCTTGCGTGAAGACGCTGTGCTCGTAAAGCGCGACGAGTTTGCCAAGAACTTCCGGCGTGAGCCGGTCGGCCAGGATCACGTTGGACGGACGGTTGCCCTCGAAGACCCGGTGCGGCACGAGCCAATCGGGTGTGCCTTCGGCTTTCACTTCCGCGGCGGTCTTGCCGAAAGCAAGCGCCTCAGCTTGCGCAAAAACATTCGCCAAAAGAATGTCATGATGCCGACCGAGCGGTGTGAGCGCGTGGCCGAAGGCGATAAAGTCACAGGGGATGAGCCGTGTGCCCTGATGAATCAATTGATAGAACGAGTGCTGACCGTTGGTACCGGGTTCGCCCCAGTAGATCGGGCCGGTCTGGTAATCCACTTTCTTCCCGGCAAGCGTGACGCGCTTTCCGTTGCTCTCCATGGTGAGCTGCTGGAGATAGGCGGGGAAGCGTTTCAAGTATTGCTCGTAGGGCAGGACTGCGACGGTTGACGCGCCGAAGAAATCGTTGTTCCAAATCGAGAGGAGCCCCATGAGGGCCGGCAGATTTTTCTCGAACGGCGCGGTGCGGAAATGCTCGTCCATCTCGTGAAAGCCTTTAAGCAGCGCGCGAAAATTTTCCGGTCCGATCGCCAGCATCGTCGAGAGACCAATCGCCGAATCCATCGAGTAGCGGCCGCCGACCCAATCCCAAAAGCCGAACATGTTGGCTGGATCAATTCCGAACGCGGAGACCTTTTCCGCGTTGGTCGAAACCGCGACGAAATGTTTCGCCACCGCTTTCGGATCTCCGCCGAGACCCTTGAGCGACCAGGCGCGCGCGCTTTGCGCATTCGTCATCGTCTCAAGGGTGGTGAAGGTCTTTGACGAAACGATGAAAAGCGTTTCCGCCGGATCGAGGTCGCGAGTCGCTTCTACGAAATCGATGCCGTCCACATTCGAGATAAAGCGAAAGGTCAGGCGGCGGTCGCTGTAGTGCTTGAGCGCTTCGTAAGCCATGACCGGGCCCAGATCGGAACCGCCGAT
>JBDTCM010000207.1:0-4944 GCA_039923575.1 Chthoniobacterales bacterium | reverse complement strand
TCACGGCATCGCTGAACGTGATCTTGGTCGAATCGTTCGCGCCCGTGCGCCAGACTTTACCATAGGGAACCAACCCGCCAAAGATCTGGCGGCCACGCACATTCGGACGCGAATATTCAATCTCCACATCGGTCAGGCCGACGCGCTGCTTGACCGTGGCGTGCTGGCTCGCATCGGGAAACTCGAACTTCTCTTCCGCGCCGAAAAGGTTGGGCGCGAGGGCGAAAGTCGAAACCAAAGTGAAAACGGCCGCGGACCGGAGACAGGATGAAAGGCGTAAAATCATAATGAGAAATGGATGTTGCGTGAGTGTGGAGACGATGAATTGGCGATTGCCAACCGGGTTAAAGGGATACGGAGACGACGGCAGAGTCAAATCCGCGCGCACTTCCCGTGGTCACCCGTCAGGACTTGATCAGCTGATAAAGATCCGGCGAGGGCAAGCGGAGCAGGGTCACGTCGATGATCGTGGTGCGATGGGGTTGGATCAGATTCTTAACCTGCCGGCCGGAGAGCGGAATGCGTAGCGGCAAATAGGAGACGAGCGGGTTCTGAGCCGGAGCGGCCGGTTCGATCGCCGTGATTTCAAGCGCGAAATCGCTCACATTTTGCAGAAGATCGACCCAGCCTTTCGCTTTTCGATCGAATTTTTGCACCCGAAGATAAAAGAGGAGCGATTCGGCGCGATCCCGCTCACGCTGGAATGCTCGATCAGCGTTTGGATCGGGGTGGTCCCCTTTTCTCCCTGCTCCGAGACAAAGAATATATCCGCGCTTCCGATCGGGATGGGCATTCCCTCCTGATCGCGGAGTCGAAAAACGACCTGCGCGTGCGGGTCGTATTGATTGCGCGGATCATCGAGGAAATTGAAGAGACCCGGCTTCTGCATCGTTTTCGCGTTCTCGAAAGTGGCGGCGGTTTCGCGATCGAAGGCGGTGACGACGCGTTGGTAGGCGGCCATGGTCCGCTCCGGCGTTTCGAGCGCGAGTTTGAGCATCCGCTCCACCTGCTCACGCGGGATGCTCCCGGAAACGATCCCCATCTTGTCGCCGGAATGGGCGCAACGATAGGGAATGCCGCACGGCACCGCCGGCCGATCCTTGCCGGCGTAGACTTGCTCGGTGACGGAATAATACTGCGGAAAGTTTCCCTTTATGGCCGCGGCCTGGACGGCGGTTTGAATCGCCGGCCACGAGAGCGTCGCTGCGGATTCGTTAGGCGTAATGACGAGGTGATTGAAATTCAGATTCCCGGCCGCGACCCGCACGACGCCGTCGGAGCCATCCTCGTGCGCGTAACGAATCGGAAACGCGAACCATCCCGGATCGGCCTGCGTTCCGATGATGATGAATTCCTGGACCTTGTAATCCTCGAGCATGCGCGAGCCCGCCCGGTTGAAGAACAAATGGAGATCGATCGTGGGAGACGAGCCGAGCTCGAGCAATTGCAGCACTTTCACCCCGCGCTGCGCGCCGCGCTCAAAAACGAAACGGCCCCAGCGCGCCACCTGTCCCTGCCCGATGCTGGCCCAGCCGCTGCCCAGGTTTGCGCCCGCGAGATAAACCAGATTGCGCACTGGCGAGGGCTGCGGACTGAAGAGCCGGATCCAGGTGCGAATGACGAGCGCGCCCGTGCTGTGGATGACGACGTGAAATCCGTCCGTGAGCAAGTCGGGGTGCCGCTCGAGCAGAGCGCGGTTAAGCGCGCGCGCGATGTCTGAAATCGAGACGGAATCGTTGAGCGAAACGTAGCGTGAGAGATCGACCTCAACGACATCGTAGCTCTCGCGCAGTCGCTGCGGCAGATCGCCGTAGATGTTGGCGATGGACGTCGGATCGGGGGTCGGGCTTTCCGAGCTGTAACCGTGAATAAGGACGATCGGTTTCATCGGCGGTCTGGGCCGCACGATAATCCGGCAATGGGCTGCACGGCAAGCCCACAGTCCCGTCCTGGCCTAACGAGTCGAGGAGCGCGGAACGAACGGCTCGAACTTTATCGCGTCTCACTCCGGGAGCGATAAAGCTCCGCGAGGACTTCCGGAACGCGTTCGAATTCCTGATTCTTTTCGAAAAAATAATCCGCCCCGAGCTTGAGGCAGTGCTGCCGCGTTTCGAGAGTCGCGAAGTTGGTCAGCACAATCACCACGCAGGCGGGATGCGATCGCTTGAACTCCGTCAGGACCGCAAAGGCGTTGCCGCCCTTGAGATACAAATCGAGGACGACCGCGTCGGGCCGATGCTCGATGAAGAGGGCCAGCGCTTCCACCACCGAGGACGCGGCGCCGACGATTTCCATCCCGCCGATCTCCTCGATCATGCTCCGGATGCGGCCGCGCACCGGCATCGAATCTTCAATGAGCAGGACGCGCAGATTCGAGGTTGTCTCCGGAGCGCTCTGCGCCTGCTCGTTTGTATCCGGATCCATCTCAGTGATCGATTCATCGCTGGCTAAGTTCATTCCCCAAACTCGCTCCCAGACCCAGCCGGCAACAGTTGGCGAAAGGCTGAAGATCTTGTCGGGAAATTTCCTGACAAGCTCGCCCCTAGTCGACGAGGCCGTGCTGCAACGCATAGCGCGCCAACTCGACATTGGTGGAAAGCCTGAGCTTCCCCGAGATGCGGGTGCGATAGGTCGCGATCGTTTTCTCGCTGAGGGAAAATTCGGCGGCGATTCGCTTGATCGTTTTGCCGGTCGCAACCAGGCGCAAAACTTCCAGCTCGCGCGGCGAGAGCGTTTCGTGCGGCGCCCCGCTCGGCGTTTCGCCGAGGGCGGTCGCGAGTCGCTCGGCCAGCGAGGCGCTGACGTATTTGCCGCCGGTCAGAACCTTTTTCACGGCCACGAGCATTTCATCCGCCACGCTCGCTTTGGTGAGGTAACCGGCTGCGCCCAATTTGAAGGAGCGAATCGCAAATTCTTCCTCGGGGTAGGCGCTCAGCACCAGGACCGCGGCCGGCGGACACATGCGCTTCGCTTCCGCAATGAGGTCCAGGCCGCTCCCGCCCGGCAAATTAATGTCGAGTACGATCAGGTCCCACTTCTTCTGCGCGAAGAGTTCCCTCGCCTCGGGCACGCGCGCTGCCTCGCCCAGGACCGCCTTGGGAAATTCCTCGGCCAGGACCTGTCGAAGTCCGCGCCTGACGATTTCGTGATCGTCGACCAGCAGAATCCGCATCACGACCCGGCTCCTCCGGCCTGCGCGCTGCCTGGAACGCGCACCGTCACCCGCGTGCCGTGCGGTTGATTGCGGCTGAAGGCGATCGTGCCGCCGCATTGCAGAGCTCGTTCCCGCATCCCGATCAAGCCTAACGAGTGGGGCGCCTTCAACTTCGCCGCGGAGATGCCCGCGCCATCGTCGCACACCTCGAGGACAATGGCGTCGCCTTCAGTCTGCAGGTGGATCTCAACGCAGGTGGCGCGGGCGTGGCGGGCGATATTGGTCATCGCCTCCTGGCAAATGTAGAAGAGCTCGTTTGCGATCTCGGGCGACGGCTTCGCGCGCGTTTTCTGCGCCACCATGGTGCAGCGAAGGCCGGAGCGCTCCTGGAAACGGCGCGCCTCGGCCTGGAGCGCGGGTTCCAATCCGAGCGCATCGAGGGCGTCGGGACGAAGTTCAGCGGCAATCTTTTGCACCACGCCGATGGTGGCTTCGACCAACTCGGATGCTGCCACGACGCGATCGAGCAGGGGGCTGAATTTCGGCGCCAGGCCGGGCTCGGAAAGCTTTCGTTCCAGCCAGCGCACATCCATTTTCAAACCGGTCAGGAGTTGCCCGAGCTCATCGTGCACCTCGCGCGAGACCCGGATGCGTTCCTCCTCGCGGGCCCGATGCAAGCGCGCGAGCAAGCCGCGCAATTCCTCGCGCGATTTTTTCAGCTCCGACTCGACTTGCTTGCGCTTGGTGATATCGACCGTCGTGCCGAGCAGCGTGCGCGGCTTGCCTTCTGCATCGCGGAAGAGCTCCGCCTGGGAGTGCGACCAGATCATGACACCATCCGGCCGGACCAGGCGGTGTTCGATATCGTAAGGCCGCTCGCCGCGCAAGGTCGCCTCAAGATTTTCGCGCACGCGCGCGACATCGTCGGGATGCACGGCTCGGATGAGTAATTCGGCACTCGTTTCGACGTCGCTTTCTTCAAAGCCATAGATCCGGCGAGCTTCCTCCGACATCATCAGTTCGTCAGTGATCAGATTCCAATCGAGGAGTCCCATCCGGGCCACCTGCTGGACCTTCAAGAGGCGCTCGGTCTTTCCCCGCAGGGCCGCCTCCGCCTTCTTGTGCTCGGTGATGTCGCGGACGAATCCTTCGAAATATTCTGTGCCCCCGTCAGGCCGCTTGATGGCGTGCGCGGTCATTTGGACGGGAATGGGCGAGCCATCCTTGCGCTTCCAGAGCAGGTCGAGATCGACGCCGTAACCCCGATCCTCATATTGCTTGATCAATCTCTGGCGCTCGTTTTCCTCGAAATAGATGCCGGTGGCGATTTTCACTTTGAGCAGCTCCTCGACCGAGGAATAACCAAGCATTTCCGCGAGGGCATTGTTCGCGGTGATGAAGGTTCCCTCGCGCGTGGACTGGTAAATCCCGACCGGCGCAAAAGTGAAAATGTCGCTCAACCTCCGCTTCGAAGCGCGCAGTTCCTCTTCCGTGCGCTTGTGCTCGTTGAGGTCCGATTCCAGTTTGTGGAATAACCGGGCGTTCTCAATCGCGATCGCCGCCTGGTTGGCCAGGGTGGTCAACAGTTGCTCGTCGTGCTCACTAAAAGCATCGCGCAGATCGCTCTCGACGTTAAGCGAGCCAATTGTGCGACCACCCACTTTGAGCGGGACGCACAATTCCGATTGGATCGCGGGATCGGCTTCGATATAGCGTGGCTCGCGTTTCACGTCTGCGGTGCGAATCGGTTCCCCATGTAAAGCAACCCACCCCGAAATCCCCTCGCCCGG
>JBDTCM010000206.1:0-8193 GCA_039923575.1 Chthoniobacterales bacterium | reverse complement strand
CTTGAAGTACCAGATGTGAGTCACCGGGGCGGCGAGCTCGATGTGGCCCATCCGCTCACGGCGCACGCGAGCGAGCGTCACTTCGACGCCGCAACGGTCGCAGATGACGCCCTTGTGTTTGATCCGCTTGTATTTCCCGCAGGAACATTCCCAATCCCGGGTCGGACCGAAAATGCGCTCGCAGAACAAGCCGCCTTTTTCCGGCTTGAAAGTCCGGTAGTTGATCGTTTCCGGGTTTTTTACTTCGCCCTTGCTCCAGGAGCGCATCGTGTCGCTGGAAGCGACCCCGATGGCGACCTGATCAAAACCCACGGGGCGCTCTTCGCCCACCAATTCCCGCCAGGAATGTTCGTTCATATTTTTGGTTCTAAAATTCTACTTCGCTTGGAATCGGACGAAACAGAGGTCGTCTCTCCAATCTGTCATTCTGAGCAGGGCGAAGAATCTCTGATATTTCTCCGGGAAGTATGGGTGAAAATAGTCAGTGATCCTTCGTCTCACTCAGGATGACAATTGCATTGTTTGTTAGGCAACGTTCTCGAGAAAGCTGGGCGCCTGGCCGCCGACTTTGACGTCCAGGCCTAACGACTGCATTTCCTTGATTAACACGTTGAAAGATTCCGGTGTGCCGGCTTCGAGCGAGTTGTCGCCCTTCACGATCGATTCGTAGATGCGAGTCCGGCCCTGGACGTCGTCGGACTTCACGGTCAGGAGTTCCTGCAAGGTGTAAGCCGCGCCGTAGGCCTCGAGCGCCCAGACCTCCATTTCGCCGAAACGCTGGCCGCCGTACTGCGCTTTGCCGCCGAGCGGTTGCTGGGTGACGAGCGAGTAAGGGCCGACCGCGCGGGCGTGGATTTTATCCGCGACCAAGTGACCGAGTTTGAGCATGTAGATATAGCCGACCACGACTTCCTGATCGAACGCGTCGCCCGTGCGACCGTCGAACAAGCGCGCCTTGCCGTTCTCCTGTACCCATTTAAAGCCTTCGATTTCCTTCGCTTCGTTCAGATACTCGCGAATTTTCGCTTCGGAAATACCGTCGAAGACCGGGGTCGCAACTTTGAATCCGAGTGCTTTCGCGGCGACGCCCAAGTGCGTTTCGAGCACCTGGCCGACATTCATACGGCTAGGCACACCTAACGGATTGAGACAGATCTCAACCGGTGTCCCGTCCGCCAGGTATGGCATGTCTTCTTCCGGCACGATGCGCGCGACAACACCCTTGTTGCCGTGGCGACCCGCCATCTTGTCGCCCACGCTCAGCTTGCGCTTGCTCGCGACGAACACTTTCACCTGCTTGATGATGCCCGGGTCGATGTCGTCGCCGCTTTCGACGCGATCCATCGAGCGTTCACGGTCGAGCTCGAGCTCGGCGAATTTGTGCTCGTACTGCGCGATAATCTCGCGGATCTTGTTCCGAATCGGGCTCGGATCGATCTCGATATGATCGTAAGCCACCGCCAGTTTGCGGAGGAGGGTCTTGGTGATTTTGCGGTTGGCCGGGATGATGATTTCACCGGTCTGCGCGTTCACAACGTCGAGCGGAATTTTCTCGCCGAGGAGCACGTTGGAGAGCGCGTCGGTTAATTGTTCGGTCAGCTCTTCTTTCTTCTTCTTGTTATCTTCGGTGATCGACTTTAGCTGGCGCTTGGTTTCCGCCGGAGTCAGTTTTTCCCGTGCCACTTCGCGGCGCGAGGAGACTTTCACGTCCATCACGATGCCGTAGGTGCCGGATGGAACAGTCAGCGACGTGTCTTTCACGTCGGCGGCTTTTTCACCGAAAATCGCGCGGAGGAGACGCTCTTCCGGCGCCAGTTCTGTCTCGCTCTTCGGTGTGATTTTCCCGACCAGGATGTCGCCCGGTTTTACTTCCGCACCGACACGGATGACGCCGTCAGGACCGAGGTTGCGGAGCGCTTCTTCGCTGACATTGGGAATGTCTCGCGTGATTTCTTCCGGGCCGAGCTTGGTGTCGCGCGCGCCGATTTCGAACTCGTCGATGTGAATGGAAGTATAGATGTCTTCCTTCACGACCTTCTCCGAGATCATGATGGCGTCTTCGAAGTTGTAACCGTTCCAAGGCATGAAGGCGACGAGGACGTTGCGCCCGAGCGCGAGCTCGCCCTGATCGGTGTTCGGACCGTCGGCGATGACCTGGCCGCGTTTCACGTGCTGACCTTTCTTCACGATCGGCCGCTGGTTGACGCAGGTGCCGGCGTTCGAGCGCATGAACTTACGCAGCTCGTAAACGTGAATACCGGCCTCGAGATCGGTTTTCAATTTTTTGCGACCTTCCGGCATTTCGCCGTCCTTCGTGACCACGATCTGATCGGCCGTGACGGAGGCCACACGACCCGCTTCAGTCGAAACCACGACGGCGCGGGAATCCCGCGCCACCTTGCCTTCGAGACCGGTGCCGACAAGCGGTGCTTCGGAAACGATCAGCGGCACACCCTGGCGCTGCATGTTCGAGCCCATCAAGGCGCGGTTCGCATCATCGTGCTCGAGGAACGGGATCAGGCCGGCGGCGACCGAAACGAGCTGCTTCGGCGAGACATCCATGTAGTGGACCTTGGAGGGTTCCACTTCCAAAAAGTCGCCACGGTAACGGACCGAAACTTTCTCTCCCGTGAAATGACCTTTCGCGTCCATCGGCGCATTGGCTTGCGCGACGATAAAGTTCTCTTCGCGATCGCCGGTCAGGTAATCGACCTGATCGGTCACGCGGCCTTTCTCGACTTTTCGGTAGGGCGTTTCGATGAAACCGAATTCGTTGATCCGGGCAAACGTGCTCATCGAGCTGATGAGACCGATGTTCGGACCCTCCGGCGTTTCAATAGGACAAATGCGACCGTAATGGGACGGATGAACGTCGCGCACTTCGAACCCGGCGCGATCGCGGCTCAGACCGCCAGGCCCGAGAGCGGAGAGACGACGCTTGTGCGTCAGCTCGGCGAGCGGGTTGGTCTGATCCATGAACTGCGAGAGCTGGGAGCGACCGAAGAAATCTCGCACGACCGCGCTGAGCGCCTTCGGGTTGATCAATTTCTGCGGCGTCATGCCGTCGATGTTCACGTCGAACAGCGTCATGCGCTCTTTCACCAAACGCTCGGTGCGGGCGAGGCCGACGCGGCATTGGTTGGCGAGCAATTCACCCACCGTGCGAACACGACGGCTGCCAAGATGATCGATGTCATCGAGGGTGCCTTCGCCACGGCGGAGGTTGATGAGGTATTTGATCGCCGCGATGAAATCCTTGTCGGTGAGAATGCGCTCGCTGAGGTCGACATCGATGCCGAGTTTTTGGTTCAGCTTATAGCGACCGACACGGCCGAGATCGTATTTTTTCGGATCGAAAAACAAGCGCTTCAAGAGGGCGCGGGCATTCGCGACCGTCGGCGGATCGCCGGGGCGCAGCTTCCGGTAGATGTCCTTGAGAGCCTCCTCCTGATCATGCGCCGGATCTTTTTTCAACGCCTTCACGACGGTGTCGTCGTGCGTGATGTCGATCACTTTCACTTCCTTGTGTCCGAGCGCCATGATCTGTCCAACGGTAGCCTGGGTGAGCGGCTCGAAGGCGCGCGCGACCGTGACCTCACCATCGAGCACGTCGGCCGTCAGCACCTTGGTGGCGAGACTTTCTTCGTCGAGCTTCGCGCTCAGTTTCAGTTTCTCGATGTTGTAGAAAAGCTGGATGACATCTTCATCCGGCCCGTAACCGAGGGCGCGGAGGAACGTGGTGGCGAGGAATTTGCGGCGGCGTTTGCGCCGATCGAGATAGATGTAGAGCAGATCGCTGGTGTCGAATTGGACTTCGATCCATGAACCGCGATCGGGAATGATCCGGAAGCTGTAGAGCACCTTGCCGTTGAGATGGATGCTCGACTCGAAAGCGATGCCGGGCGAGCGGTGCAACTGTGAAACGACGACGCGCTCCGCGCCGTTGATCACAAACGTGCCCGATGGCGTCATGAGCGGGATCTCGCCCATGTAAACTTTTTCTTCCTTCGTCCCCTTCTCTTCCTTGAGCTGAAAAGTGACGTGGAGCGGCGCGCTGAAAGTCTGGCCTTCGCGCTGCGCTTCCAGCGCGGTCAGCTTCGGCTCGCCGATTTCGTAATGGCTGAAATCGAGCGTCGCCTTTTCGTCGTAGCTCTCGATCGGGAAAACTTCCTTGAAGACAGTCTGCAGACCGGTGTTCTTTCGCTTGGTCGGCGCGACGTCCTTCTGCAGAAAATCGACGTAGGAATTGAGCTGAACCTCGATCAGGTTGGGCGGCTCAATCGCCTCTTTGATGGTGCCGAAGTGGATGCGCTCTGTTGCGGTACGGTCTGACATAACTGGTAAACCAATCTCCAATGGTTAAAACCTGCTGCGACCCTGGATGGCAGATCGCGAGGAGTGTGCGGGTTACGGCTTGGGCCGGAAATGGCGGGCAAAAAAAGTGGCGGCAAAACGGCGGTCTGTCAATGCGACCTCCGCCGTTTTGTTGCCAATCTTGGGATATACCGTCGAGTGCGGATTAAAAATACTTGGAGCGACCTTTAGCCAGGAAAAAGGGGGACGTAAATATCCACATCCTGCCGGAGGGCGCAAGGGCGATTTTTTCCGTGAATTGAGATTCGAGAATCGTGAATCGAAAAAAGACCGGGAGGCCCCTCTTCCGATGTAACGAATCTCGATTTAACGATTCACGATCAATCACCCCAGCCCCACCGGTTGGACGCGAACTACTTGATTTCGACCTTGGCGCCGGCCGCTTCGACCTTTTTCTTGATCTCTTCGGCTTCTTCCTTGGTCACACCTTCCTTCATCGTCTTGGGCGCGCCCTCGACCAGAGCCTTGGCTTCCGCCAGGCCGAGTCCGGGAACCGCGGCGCGCACTTCCTTGATCACGCCGATCTTGTTTGCGCCCATTTCCTTGAGGATGACGTCGAAAGTAGTCTTCTCTTCGGCTGCCGGAGCTGCCGCGCCGCCACCAGCCGCTGGCGCCGCCGCCATGGCCACGGGAGCCGCTGCGCTGACGCCCCATTTTTCTTCGAGTTGCTTCACCAATCCAGCAACCTCGAGAACGGTCAGCCCGCTGAGTTGCTCCACAATTGTATTCATATCTGCCATTTTAGTTTCCTCCAATTGCCGCTCCCGGAAGCCCCCGGGAAATTACAGCCGATAGCCATCGGCTCGGACAGTGTTTGTTGTTGTTGTAGGGCAACCCCGAAAGCTTTCGGGGTTGCCGCAGCAGGCGACCGCCTGCCCTACAAAATCTTTTCGTTAGGCTGCGACCTCCGCAGGTTTGCCTTCTTTCTCCGCCTTCGCGCTCAAGAGTCGCGCCAGGGCCGAGGCCGGCTCGTTCAAAATTCGGACCAGTTTGGTCGCCGGCGCCAGGAGCACACCAAGCAACTGCGCTTGCAGAACGGCGCGCGACGGCAGGTCAGCGAGCGTTTCCACTTCCGCGATCGACAGCACATTCTTGTCGACTACGCCGATCTTGAGCGTGGCGATTTTGAATTCTGCTGCGAACGCTTTCAAAATCTTCGCCACCGGCGCGACATCGTTGTCGCCGGTAACCACGGCGGTTTGGCCGCTCAGTTGTTCGGCCACATCCGGTAGTCCGCTCGCCGTCATGGCGCGCTTGAGGAAGCTGTTCTTGACCACATGCACCTCCGCCCCGGTAGGCGCGAGACGATTCCGCAGCTCGCCGAACTGGTCGACTTTCATCCGCTGGTAATCGGTCACCAGCAAAAACGGCGAACGATTCAGTTTCTCGGACAGTTCCGAAACGATGTTGGCTTTTTCAGGTCTCATGTTGGGAAAAAATTAGAAGGTGAGATACGGCGACGGATCGACATGCAACCCCGGCGACATCGTCGCCGCCAGCGTCATGCCCTCGACGAAACGACCCTTGGCAGTCGCCGGACGCGCCTTGACGACGGCTTCGATGATGGCGGTTCCGTTCTCGACCAACTGGTTTTCAGCGAAAGAAAATTTGCCTAACGGCACCGCGATATTGCCGTTCTTATCGAGCTTGAATTCGATCCGGCCGGCCTTTACTTCGCCGACCGCTTTCGCGGTATCTTCCGTGACCGTGCCGGTTTTCGGATTCGGCATGAGACCGCGGGGGCCGAGCACTTTGCCGAGCTTGCGGACTTCCGCCATCGCCGTGGGCGTTGCGATCGCGACGTCAAAATCCTGGAAGCCTTCCTGGCATTTTTTGATCATGTCCTCGAAGCCGACATACTCCGCGCCGGCATCCCTGGCCGCCTGCGCCGCCGCGCCTTGCGCGAAAACGAGCACGCGCACTTGCTTGCCGCTGCCGTGCGGGAGCGGACAGGTGCCACGCACCATCTGGTCGGATTGCTTCGGATCGACTCCGAGCCGGAACGACATCGTCACCGTCTGGTCGAACTTGGTCGGCGGAAGTTTCTTCAGCGTGCTGACGGCTTCCGAGAAGCTGTAGGTCTTGTCGCGATCCACCTGCTCGGCGGCCGCGCGATAACGTTTGCTGCGATTTTTTTGCATGATGATTTCAGTTCGAACGAGCCGGGTGGCTCTCCTGATTATTTTCCTTTCACCGTAAACTGGCGGCGGAAGGGTCGTTAAAGTAACGGGGGTTCGTCGGGCTGTCAAAGGATTTGCGCCTGCCCTGTGGGGTTGTTTTGATTTTGACATCTCGACCGGTTCGGTCCCAGCATTTGCTCGCGTTTCGCCAGCCGGCGAAGAGCTACCCGGAGGCGTTAGTCATGGCTAAACAAAGACGACGAGTGTCCCCATCTCGGAGGAAAAAACGCCGAGGCGCCTCCGCCAAACCCAGCAAAGTGAAGGACGCGGAATTTCGGACCGTGCGCAAGTCGCGCCTCAGGCGGAAGCTTGGGCCCGCTTCGCGCAACCACAAGCGGCGAAGCGTCTGGTTTCAGTCACGCGCCAGCTGGCCTTTGCGTGATGCACCAGTCGAAACTCTGGTGCGCGAGCGCGAGCGCGTCGCACGGACACTTGCGCCGTCGCCGGGAACCGCGCAGTGGGAATGCGTCGGTCCGACGAATGTCGGAGGACGCATTACGTCTCTCGTCTGCGATCCGGCCCAGCCAGATAATCTTTGGGCTGGCGCGGCCGGGGGCGGCGTGTGGCAAAGCAACGATGGCGGGCGCACTTGGAAATCACTCTGGTATCGCCAACGCGTGCTCAACGTCGGCGCACTCGCCATTCATCCGACCAATTCGAAAATCCTCTACTGCGGCACGGGCGAAGCGAATCTCTCGGCGGATTCCTACGCCGGCGTCGGCGTTTACCGGACAACCAACGGCGGTAAATCGTGGCGGCTTTTTGCTTCCTCTAAGAATGCCGCCATTCCCAGCCGCATCGGAGTCATCGCGATCGACCCTAACGATTCGAATCATCTGCGCATTGCCGGTATCGGTTTCGGTCGCCTCAGTCCGGAAGAAGCCGGTTTCGGCGGCATGTACACGTCTCGTGATGCGGGCAAGACGTGGACGCGTGAGAGTTTTATCTCGGCGGAAAACTACTGGTGCCACTCGATCGTCTTTCATCCCACCCGACCGAAAACGATCTTCGCCACCTTTACCGCCCATGGCGCGCGCAACGGGATTTGGCGCACAACCGACGGCGGTGCGACGTGGGTGCATCTGACGAATGGCTTGCCCGCGCCGGCAGAATTTGACCGCGCGACGCTCGCCATCGCACCGGCCAATCCCGAGATCCTCTACGCGCAGGTGGCTGATCACGATGACGGCCTGCTCGGCATCCTCCGCACGACCGACGGCGGAAACACCTGGCGCAACATCGCGGGCAAACACTTCGCCAAGGAAACACAAATGACCTACGGCAACGCGATCGTCGTCCATCCCACCAATCCGGATTACGTCATCTGCGGCGGCGTCGATTTGCACCTGACGACGAATGGCGGCGGAAAATGGGAGCAGATCTCGCATTGGGAATCGGCCCGCGGCAAAAAGGATTATGCGCATAGCGACCATCACGCTTTGCTCATGCCCGCGGCGAAACCCGGATTTGTCTACGACGGCAACGACGGCGGCGTTGACGTCAGCGCCGATGGGGGCCGGAAGTGGGAAAATCGCAGCCGCGGTCTGGTCGCAACGATGTTTTACGACCTCGACGTCGCACCGAGCGATCCGCTCTGCTTTGGCGGTGGTGCGCAGGACAACGGAACCAATGTCACAAC
>JBDTCM010000205.1:0-2655 GCA_039923575.1 Chthoniobacterales bacterium | reverse complement strand
AGAATGAATCGGCCGGCCAAATTTTTCCCGAAAATTGCGCGCCACGACGCGAGTCAGCGGCGCGCCGGCCGAGATGCACAGTCTCAGTTTCGGCAGCGGCGGCACCTGCGTCATCTCGCCGAATGCCTGAAAAAAGAGCGGCATTCCCGGGAAGACGGTGGCCTCGGTCCGCGCCAGGTCGTCGAGCACCGCGCGCGGCAGGCGGTCGCCGCTGATCGCCATCGGCACTCCGCGCCCGAACAGAGGCGTGATCAGGTTGCTAAAGCCGTAGGAATGCGACAACGGGATCACGGCAAAATTCAGGTCGGCCTCGGTAATTTCCATCGTGTCGCAAATCTGCTCTGCGTCGGCGAGCAGTTGCGCACTGCGGAGACGAATCGCACGCGGCTCCGCGGTCGTGCCGGAAGTGAGCTTGAGTAAAACGGGAGGGCGATCCTCCCAATCGATCGCGCCACCGGCATCGAGCCGCGCGATCGGCAACTCCAGATCCACGATCAGTCCCGCGACCCGGCAAGTCTGTAACGCGGAACCACGCTCATGCTCGCTCATCGTGCGCTCCAGCGGCAGGACCACAATCCCGCGCCGCAGGCACGCGAGGAGAAGCGCCGGCCAATCGGCGTGATTCCCGATTTGGATCGCGACGATCTCGCCCACATCGAAATCCGCCAAGCCATCATAGCGCCGGCTCCATTCTTAGATTTCCCCAAAGCGAAAGAGCACCCGTCGCTGAGGATCGAAAATGGCGGGTTGATCGCCGCGTCGCGCCAGCGTCACCTCCCATGCCGCGAGCAAAGCATCCCCGGTTTTCACCACTTGCGGAAGGCCCCTTCCGCGGCTACCGTCCCGACTCTTTTCCCACTATGAAAACGGACATTCATCCTGATTACAACGCGACCGAGATTATCTGCGCCTGCGGTGCGGTCTACCATACCCGCTCGACGCGTCAGGACATCAAGATCGGCATTTGTGCCGCCTGTCATCCGTTTTTCACCGGCGAACAGAAGTTCGTCGATACCGCGGGCCGGGTCGAGAAATTCGCTCGCCGCTACGGCAGCACCAAGGC
Organism: Chthoniobacterales bacterium; assembly: GCA_039923575.1. Classification (GTDB taxonomy): domain Bacteria; phylum Verrucomicrobiota; class Verrucomicrobiia; order Chthoniobacterales; family UBA10450; genus Palsa-1392. The sequence continues at coordinate 1,592 of JBDTCM010000205.1, read as the reverse complement.
GACCCGCGCCGGAGTCGCCAAAAAAGTTTAGCTGATTCCGCCTAACGAACGGTGATTGCGCCTCGGCGTGCAGTCGCCGTTTTTGTTTATGGACTTCCACTCCCTCATCGCGCGCAAACGGGAACGCTTCCAGCAACTGGAAAGCGAGGTTGCCGATCCGCACCTTTTCGACAATCGCAAGCGCGCCAGCGACACCATGCGCGAGCATTCTTCAATCAAGAGTTTGCTCGCGCAATGGGAGGAACTGGAGACGGCGCGGAGGCAACTCGCGGATAATCGCGAACTCGCCAGCTCCACCGATGCCGACCTCGCGCAAATGGCGCAGGAAGAAATTCCCGCGCTCGAGAAACGCGTCGCGGATCTCGAATTTGCGGTCCAGTTCGCGCTCCTGCCGCCGGACGAAAACGACGATCGCAATGCCATCGTGGAAATTCGCGCCGGCACCGGCGGGAGCGAAGCCGCTATCTTCGCGGCCGATCTCTACCGCATGTATATGCGCTACGCGGAAACCGCCGGTCTGAAAATCGAAGACCTCGAGTCGAGCCCATCGGAGCTCGGCGGATTAAAGGAAACGATCTTCAAAGTTTCCGGCGAATCAGTTTTTCGGAAGCTGCGTTACGAGAGCGGCGTCCACCGCGTGCAACGCGTGCCCGCGACCGAAGCCCAGGGCCGCATTCACACCTCCACCGCAACCGTCGCGGTCCTGCCCGAAGCCGAGGAAGTCGATTTTGAAATCAAACCCGAAGACCTCCGGATTGAAGTGTGTCGCGCCGGCGGCCCGGGTGGCCAGGGCGTGAATACGACCGATTCCGCCGTCCAGGTCATGTATATCCCGACCGGCCGGATCGTCCGCTGCCAGGACGGTCGCAGCCAGCAGAAGAACAAGGAAAAAGCACTTAAAATTCTGCGCGCGCGTCTGCTCGAGGACAAACAACGCGAAGAAGAGGCGAAATATTCTGCGCATCGCAAGAGCCAGATCGGCTCCGGCGGGCGCGAAGAAAAAATTCGCACCTACAACTTCCCGCAGAACCGCATCACCGATCACCGCATTGGGCTCACGCTCTACAATCTCGACCGCGTCATGGAAGGCGATTTGAACGAAATGATCTCCACCCTCCAGCACGCCGACCTCGAGCAGCGACTCAAGGAATCGGCCCTCGCCTAACGCGTGGTGAACCAGCCCGTACGCCCTTGTAGACGTCGCCCTCTGGGCGAAGCGGGTCTGCGCTTGCGATCACACGCCACGTGCCCGTCGCGCAACCCCCGCGCTTCGCAGAGCGAAGCGTCTACAGCCCGATGACCGTTCTCGAAGTCCTGCAATCGACCACCGCCTATTTCCAAAAGCGCGCGATCGAGAGTCCGCGCCTCAACGCCGAGCATCTCGTCGCCCACTCGTTAGGCAAGAAACGGATCGAGCTTTATCTCGAATTCGAACGCGCCCTTTCCGAGTCGGAACTCGCGCCGTTGCGCGAACTCGTCAGGCGCCGCGGCCAGGGCGAACCGCTCCAGCATCTTCTCGGGACGGTCGAATTCGCCGACCATGTTTTCACAACCGACAAGCGCGCTCTCATTCCGCGGCCGGAAACCGAACA
>JBDTCM010000204.1:0-5830 GCA_039923575.1 Chthoniobacterales bacterium | reverse complement strand
GCATCAGTCGCGCGTGGCAGCTCAATGAAATCGGGCAGCCGCAACTCGCGCTAGCCGACGCACAAAGCGCGCTCCAGTCCGACCCAGGCTCGGCCGGCGCCGGCGCGGAAGCGAGCTACGCGCTGGCGAAGTTAAAGCGCGACCCGGAAGCATACGAACAGATCAAACGCGCGACGGAACTCGACCCAAATTTCTCCACCGCCTGGCAGTACCGCGGGGAACTGGAGATGGGTCGGGCCGATTATCTCGCTGCGATCGAATCGCTTTCCCGCGCGCTCGCGATTAACCAGACGGCGGCCGCGCTCGCCAAACGGGAAGAGTGTTATCGCAAGCTCGGCTTGCTCGCAAAAGCGGAGAGCGATCAAAAGGCGCTCGAAGAAATCAGCGCGGTGCGCTAGCGCCGGCCCCGGGGAGCGAACCGGATTGCGCGCCTCACAAGCGCCTGTGGCCTTATGCCTTATCTACTAAAAACCTTGCTGGGACAGATGTTCAAGGTCGGACTGAGCACGCCGGTTAACTAACCGGCGCGGATCACGACTGACGGCGACTCAGCGCCCCTTGACGACCACCGGCTGGTACCACGAGGCCAGAGTGCGATATGCCCCTTGGTAAAGCGGCGGAAACGCCGCCGCGGGTGCGTCCACGATGAACTGGATCTGCCGTTTGGCGTCGAGATTGATAAAGAGAATGCTGCGGCAGGAATGCCGCCCGGCCGTCACATAATCGAAGCCGATCTCGAAACTCGTCCAGCCTTGCAGCAGGACAGGATTTACCGCCTCCCAAAGTTCGATCACCTGACTTGCATCCGACGGTAGCAGGCCGCCGGCGATCTGGCGCAGAGTCACCAAACCTTCCGCGTCGAACGCAATGCTGGCGTTGCCCGCAGGGGCATTTTGGATTTTGACTTCGCCGGCTGAATCCTTCGGTCGAAAGGTCGCGCCCTGGGCGTCTCCATAGCGCGACCAGTTAGGCAGCGGACGATAGAAAATATGCTGCGCGTCATCGGAGAAATACAACCGCCGCATCGGGACGCCGTCCTCGATCGAATCCGCGATGCGCGGAGTGAAGTCGATCGCGGGCGCCTGCGCGGCGAGCGCGGTGAGGCTGAGAGTGACGAGCAAGAGCGGAGTTTTCATCGCAATGTCAGGCAGCCGTCAAAAACGTTCCCAACGGCCCCGGGAGTAGACGACACTTTGCACGGTGCCCGGCGGCGGCTGAGTGAGAAACAAGGAATCAAAAGACCATTTGCGACCCGGGGGTGAGTAGATGTTACCGGTGTCGAAAATGCCGGTGAATTGCTGGCTGTTATAGGTCTGGATCATCGAGCCCATGTAGGTGAAATCCTTGCCCGACCAGGTTTCGAGGAAGCGGGGAAAATTGTGCGGGCCGCCGCTGTAAACGCCACTGTTGTTGTAGTTCGTCGGGACGATGCCGCTGAGAATGGCGGTGTTGACCGTGGTGTGCGAAGCGACGCGGCCAGAAAGCGAGGCGGTGGAGTTGGCGTCATTCCAGTTGTTGGAAAGCACCATGACGGCATCGGCCATGACGGCGGTAGATCGTTCCGTGTAGCCGGGGGCGATGGAACTGTCGGTCCCAAGCGGATTACCGCCGTTGTTCGAAGGGACGAGTAACGGATCGTGCACGCCGCTGGTCGTGCCACCGGTGTTGTAGTCGCCTTGGACATAAACGGCGTTATTACTGGCCACGCTCAGGTCCCGGTTGAGAACGGCGCCGTTCTGCAAACGGATCGCGTTCTTGCCCGTCGGCGTGACGTCCTGAATGTAGAGGACGCCGTTAAAACTCCCACCCATCCCGCCGAGCGCGGTATCGAGCGTTTTCATGTCCACATTGGTCAACGAAACATTGGTCGCTTCGCGCCAGTCGTAGATGGTCGTGGAGCTGACGTTGATGGAGCTGCGAATCGCGGCATCGGTCGCGGAAGGCAGGGCGGCGTTATTGCCATCGGTGATGACGATGCGGGTCGGATCGGCGACCGGTTTGGTGCGATCGACGGCGATGCGGACGCTGGCTTGGTTGTAAATTCGCACCGAAGCGATCTGCGGTGGATCGGTAAACCCAGCCACGGGCGGCTCGATGACTTCGTGGGGCCCATCGTTGTTAGGATTGGCGTCCGTTGTGTCGTAAAGCTGAGCCGGCTCCGTGCCGAAAGGTTCCATCCGGGACGTCTGCCGAAGTTGGTTTGCTACGGTGGTGCTCGTCGCGGACGAAAGCCCGTCGGCCCAGATGGGCGGATTAGGCGAGGCCGCTCCCGTCGAGCCGCCGCCGAAAGTGGTGAACGGCCGGTAGGCTTCATGATATTGGCCGACGTAGGAGACATTGCCCATGAACTGCAAATTGTTCGCCGTGGCCGTCGCCAGCCAGAGATCATTGTTCGAATGCACCAGGCCACTGATCACCATCGGCTGACCCGGGTGCAGCTCGATGTCATGCTCGAAAAAGATTGCGGCCTGGAAAAGCGGCACGCCGGTGATTTGGAAAGTGCGCCCGAGCGTGACGCTGATCGGCGCCCCGCGCGAGGGCACCGAAGCGGTCACGCGAACGCGGTAAAAGCTGGCCACACCCGACCAGCCCGGGTGCCCGGGAACGGTCGCCAATGTCGCCGAGACTGGATTGGTGATCGGGTTGCCCGAGCCATCGGTGGTTTCACCCCACTGATTGGCGTTGACCAGGCTGAAATTGGAAAAGGTAATCCCATTGCTCTGGAAGCCGGGATGCAACGCCGCCGTCGGCGCCGCCGTCGTGATCTGGCCATTGGTCGGCGGGCGCAGGCCGTTGGTCCGCACGATGTCCTTCCACGACGCATAAGCGTATTCCAAGGCGCCATCAGCCGCGTTCATAGCGAGGGTGAACTTTTGTTCGCGATCGGTCAGCACGCCATTGTGGCTGGTGGCACTGAGCGTCACCGCCACGAGCACCGCGACAATCGCAATCGTGCCCATCGCAACGAGCAACGTGCTTCCATCTTCGGGCGGTTTCTGGCGTTTCATCTTGCGTGATATCTGGGTTTTAATTCGTCACCGCCGAGCGATAGGCGACCGTGGTTTTCATACTCTGGTAGGTGTAAAAACTGGCGATCCGGCTCCCGTAGGCCGCGGCCCGGATGCGCAGACTCACGTCAACCGAACGCCGCGCCGGGTCGAGATACTGAAACGGAAAGCAATTCGCGTCGGTGTTTTGCGGAAGCAGCGTCGCGATCGTCTGAAAATTGGCCGCATTCCCAAACGCGCCCGCTCCCTGCTCGGCCACGCTCATGGCGCGGGGGTAATAGCGGAGCGCGGTGTTAACCGAGATGAACGCCGTCGGTTGGAGGAGGAAGCATTTTGAGCCGGCCGGGACGGCCACGCCGGTCGTCTTCGTCGGGGTAAATCCGCTCCCGACCGTGGACGCAAACCCCACTGTGTAGTTGCTGCCCGCAGCCACCACGCTCGTGATCACGCCGGCAAAACCGACATCCGACATCGTGATCTTGTCGCCCACCTGCGGGGCCGGGCGGCTTCCCGCCTGGGTAATGGTAAAGGAGGTATCGGTCGCGTTCGCTGCCGTAGGCACCGGGTAGGCCTGCGACGAACCCAGCGAATAAAAGCGCACACCAGCGGCCGGACCATTTCCGACCAGGGTCGCGCCCGTATCGTCGACCAGCACCGGCACCTCCACTGCGCCCGCAACTTTCAAGAGCAGTTGCTCGACCGTATTCAGACCGCCGAAATGCGTCTGACTGATGGAAACGTTCTGCGTGTAGAGCGCCATGCCCATCGTGAGAAGGGTGAGGATCACGCCGCCAAGGATGGCGACAACGGCGGAGGTGACCATCATCTCCACGAGCGTGAACGCGAAAGTCGATCGTCTCGGGAGGTGCATCAGTCGGGCGAGCGCAGAGTGAAAGTTTCGCAGACGTAATTCCGGCCGCGATAGGTGTAGTTCACCCGCGCCGTTACGCGAACGGTGTTGAGCGTGGCGTCAGCGAGTGAAACCAGGGTGGTCCGCGTTCCGGTGACGGTGCCGCCGCCATTGAGGTCGGCGTAGAGCTGGACGGTTTCAGTCGAAGTCGTCGTTTCAGTCGTCGGGACAGGCCAGACACCGCCAAAATAGGCGGGAACTGACGCCGGATTGAAAGGCGAAGCCACCACCTGCGCGACGCGCTCCTGGCAAAGCGCCACCGCTGCATTCATCGTGCGATTGACTTCCGCAACGCGATTGGCCGAGGTAAAAACCGAGATCGCCGAGCCCGCGCCAATGCCGACAATGACGACCGAGACCAGAATATCGACCAGGACTATCCCTGCCGTCGCAAAGCGTTTCTGGAGTCGACCCCGCGGTCGTCCGCAATGGTCGCTGTCACAAGCGAAGATCATCGTTCCTCGTTAGGAGCACCAAACGTGCCTCGACCCCACTGGGCACGCCCCTTGACGATTCGTGGCCAGCGTGTTGCATAACGGTGGTCGGCGCGCGCCGCCTCGACCGACCATTCGTCATGACCAACTCGCCGTCCGCCAAGAGCCCTTCACTCGCCAAGCCACCCGCTATCCTTTCGCTTATCGGCGACACTCCGCTGGTGGAAATTACCCGGATGGACACCGGGCCTTGCCAGCTCTTCGTCAAACTGGAGAACCAGAATCCGACCGGCTCGATCAAGGATCGCGTCGCCCTCACCATGATCGAAGCGGCCGAGGAAGAAGGAAAACTGCAATCCGGTGGCACCGTCATCGAGGCGACCGCCGGCAACACCGGGCTCGGCCTCGCGCTAATCGCCGGCGCGAAAGGCTATCGCATCATCCTCGTCATCCCCGACAAGATGTCGCAGGAAAAAATCGCCCATATCCGCGCCCTCGGGGCGGAAGTTCGCCTAACGAGAAGCGACGTGACCCGCGGGCATCCGGAATATTACCAGGATGTCGCCGCGAAATTGACCGAGGAAATACCGGGCGCGTTTTACGTTAATCAGTTTGGCAATCCCGCCAACCCCCTCGCCCACGAACGCGGGACCGGTCCGGAAATTTGGGAACAGATGAGCCACAACGTCGACGCCGTCGTGGTCGGCGTTGGTTCCGGCGGCACCCTCACCGGCCTCGGGCGTTTCTTTGAAAAGGTGCAGCCCAATCTCGATATGATTCTGGCCGACCCGACCGGCTCGATTCTTTACGAGTGGGTCAAGACCGGCAAACTGGAGAAGGCCGGCAGCTGGGCCGTTGAAGGCATCGGCGAGGACTTCATCCCTGATATCGCGGACATGTCCTTCGTCACGGACGCCTTCGAGATCGACGATACGGAGAGCTTTGCCGTGGCCCGCGAGTTGTTGCGCAAGGAAGGAATTCTCGGCGGCTCCTCCACCGGCACGCTCCTCGCCGGCGCCTTGCGCTACTGCCGGCAGCAGACGGAAAAGAAACGCGTCGTCACCTTCATCTGCGACACTGGCAACAAGTATCTCTCCAAGATGTTCAACGATTTTTGGATGGCCGAGCAGGGATTCACGGAGCGGCCCACCCAGGGCGACCTGAGCGATCTCATCTCGCACCGGGCCGAGAAAGGCGAAGTCATTTCGGTCGGGCCTAACGACACCCTCCTGACCGCCTTCAAGCGCATGCGCACCGGCGACGTTTCGCAACTACCGGTCCTGAACGGCGACGGCCGGGCCGTCGGCATCATTGATGAATCCGACCTGCTTGTGAAAGTGCATCGCAATCCGGCGCAGTTTCACGAACTCGTCAGCGCCGGCATGACCGATCGGCTCGAAACCCTTTCCCCCGCGGCCAACATCTCCGACTTGTTAGGCGTGTTCGACCGCGGCCGGGTCGCGATCGTGATGGACGGC
>JBDTCM010000203.1:0-3583 GCA_039923575.1 Chthoniobacterales bacterium | reverse complement strand
CCATCTGGCCGACAGCGTTATCGACGTATTCGTCGAGCAGGAATTTCTTCTTACAGGCCACCGCGAGGAAGGTGAGCATGTGGCAACTGGAAAGCGCGGCGATGAACGCCTCCTCCGGATCGACCAGTTTCGGGTTGCCGAGATAAGCCGGCGCGGAAGTCGCTTCCATCTCGTGGCCGCCGTCGAAGCTCCACTTGTGATCGCGGTTGTAGGTTTTGTATTCGAAGTCAGGCGTGGCGCGCTGCCAGGTGAGGGTCATTTTGTGTTCGGACATGCCTTTAAATAAGTGCCGGGACGCAAATCGCAAGCGCCGACGATTTCACCCTTTGGTGGAACAATTCCTGCACTAATTCAGTCGCCGGAACGCTGCCGGGGCTGGGGAAACCCTCCTCCGGTCAGCCCGGCTTCTGACCATGACGAACGAAGAACTTCAAGCACTCCTCACCGCCATGCTGGAAAGCGGCGAGGGCGTGTCGGATTGCCTTTTTATCACCGGGAAACCGCCCTTGGTGGAGCGCTTCGGCAAGCTCTACGAACTCCCGATGGAAGAGACGGGCGCGACTCTGCACCCCACCCACATCACCGCCATGGCGGAGGTGCTGATGGGCGAAAACCAACGCAATCGCAATGACCTCACCTCGACCGGGTCCTGCGACACCAGCTACTCGTTAGGCCACATCGCCCGTTTTCGCGTCAATATTTATCGTCAAAACGGGCAACTGGGCATCGTGATGCGCAAATTGCAGTCGGAAATCCCCACCCTCGACGGGCTGGGGTTGCCGCCCATTTTCCGCAAGATGGTGCAGGAGAAATTCGGGATCATCTTCGTCACCGGCAGCACCGGCAGCGGCAAGACGACCACCCAGGCGGCCATGCTCAACGAGCTCAATCAGACCCAGGATGTCCATGTCGTGACCCTGGAAGACCCGATCGAGTTTCTTCACCCGCACGCCCGGGCCGCCTTCAGCCAGCGGGAACTGGGCAAAGATTTCAATGACTTCGCGACCGGCCTGCGCGCCGCCTTGCGCCAAGCGCCCAAAGTGATTCTGCTCGGCGAAATTCGCGACCGCGAAACAATGGAGATCGCCCTTTCCGCCTCGGAAACAGGTCACCTCGTGCTCAGCACCCTGCACACCATCAACGCCGGCCAGAGCATCAACCGCATCCTCGGTCTCTTCACCAACGATGAAGAGAAACAGATCCGCGAACGATTGGCCGACGTCCTGCGCTACGTCGTGAGCCAACGCCTCGTGAACAAGATCGATGGCGGACGTCTTCTTGTGACCGAGATCATGGGCAGCAGCCTGCGCACGCGCGAGACGCTGATCTACGGCGAAGGTGAAAACCGCACCTTCCAGGAAATCATCGAAGCGGGCAGCACCCTCGGCTGGCACAGCTTCGACCAGTCTCTCATGCGCGCCTTTGAAGAAGAACTCATTACCGAAGAGACCGCGCTCCTCTTTTGCACGCATAAAAACAAAATGACGCGCGACCTCGAAATGGCGAAAAAACTCCGCTACCCGGTCGACGATGAACCCTCAGGTCTGAAGATCGCCAATTTCTAAAAATCATATGAACACCGAGAACGACGATCGCCTTAAGCAGGAGCTCCGCCTCGCGCAGCTGGAGATCAAAGTCCTGCGCGAGCAATTGCTCAAGTCCGTCCAGGTAGCGCAGCGGACGCAGGAGGAGATGCAGGAACTGGCCGAGCGTGTCGCGCCCGAGGCTCCCGGGAAAAAGGTCGTCGTGCCCATTGTCCCTAACGACTCCCCCGTCCCAAACGGGCTGCAAGCTGTTCCCCGCAAAGACGGAAACCCGCGCGTTCTCTGCGTGGAAGATAGCGAATTGAACTTTCGGCTGATCGAGGAGGTCCTGCACGACCGGCCCGGGACCGACCTGGTCTGGGCGGATACCGGCGAGAAAGGCCTCGAAATGGCACGGGCAAAGACCCCGCAACTGGTTCTTCTCGACCTCGACCTTCCCGACATTCACGGCAGCAAGGTGCTCGAGGGCTTGCAGGCGCAGCCGGAGACGGCCAACACGCCGGTCATCGTGATCAGCGCGGACGCGACCCCGAGCCAGATTGAGCGCATGCTCTCGGCCGGCGCGCGCAATTATCTGACCAAGCCCTTCGATATTCGTCGTTTCCTCTGCATGTTCGACGAAATCTTCGCCACGGTCTGATCCGCGCTCCGCACGGCGGCCGCGGGGGCGCAGATGGTGCGCGATGCAGGGTTCGAACCTGCGACTTCTTGCGTGTGAAGCAAGCGCTCTACCACTGAGCTAATCGCGCGATGTGCGAAAGTGATAAGTGATCAGTGACGAGTGACGAGTCAAGCGACGCTCCCGGCCCCCCGGGCAACTTTCCTGGTTGGGGATCTTGCCGGAACGGGACGAGGCAAAGCCATCGCCTTCCTTTTCAAAAGCTTGGGCGCGTCTCGAAAACGGACCAGCATCGCGCGCGATCTCTTCCCGCGAAAGGCACGGGCGATGCTTTCTAGCCATCTCGCATGGCTTCGAAATCGCGCGCGCCTTTTCACTCGAAAATATACTTTCCGGCTCTCACGGTCAGCGCCATTCTGGTCTCGGCCTCATGCTTCGCCCAGACTACGTTTCTGGCTGTCGACCGCACTCCTTACGACAGGCAAATGACCCGCGTCTCGGTTGTTCTAAACGCCAGCACCACTCCGAGACCGAGCCTCGTTTCCCTGGTCGCTCTCAACCAATGGATGTTTCGACTGCGTGAAATGCCTTACCGCTTTTCCAAGAAATGGAAAACGCCGTCCGAAATGAAATCCGACAAGAGGGGCGACTGCAAAGGCAAGGCGGTCGCGCTTTACGAGACGTTGCAGGAAAGCGGTGCTTGCAACGTGCGACTCGTCATCGGCAGGCATCGGGCAGATGACCTCAAAACCCACGCCTGGGTCGAATGGGAAACGAGGCAAGGAATATTCCTGCTCGATCCAACGTTAAACTGGACGGCAACCCTGGCCGATCTCCAGGACAAATCGACCTACATCCCGCTTTATGCCTACGAAAACGGGCATAAGTATCGCGCCTTTAACCCGGCTCTCACAACTCCACTTGATTCCTCGAGTCAGCAGGTCGCATCGCGCGAGTGATCCGGTTTCACCTGGCCCGATAGGACCCGTCAGCCTCGCAGACTTAGAGCAACTCCTGAATTAGCGTTTTGGCTTGGTCGGAGGGAATGCCGAGCTTGCGATAGCCGAGCGGGCCTTCGCCGGTGTGCAGAACGGGCTCTTGTTCTTCCAGCGTTGCGAGGTCAGTGCGGCGCCAAAAAAGACCGATCGGAATCTCTTCGCCCCATTGGTAGCCCCGGTCGATCGCTTTGTGCAGGTCGGTTGGGTCGTGGTTCTGGTCTTCGAGAAATTTTACGCGTGGGTTGAACCACTGGTAGGTGTTGTCCTTGTTGTAGGTGACGCAGGGACTGAAGACGTCGACCAGGGCAAAGCCCTTGTGCTGGATGGCGCCCTTGATCATCTCGACCATGTGTTTCTGTTTGCCGCTGAAGGCGCGGGCCACATAAGTCGCGCCGCCCACTATCGCCATCGGGATCGGGTTA
>JBDTCM010000202.1:0-7388 GCA_039923575.1 Chthoniobacterales bacterium | reverse complement strand
GCCTCGATGCTCTCCGGCAAAATCGTGAGGAGAGCGGGATCGAAGCCGGCGTCGTAGACCAATTGCGCAAAGGCCATCGCGACCGCGCTGCTGTTGGGTGCGGGTTTGAGGACGACGGCGTTGCCGGCCGCGAGCGCATGGAGAGCCTGCACCGCAGGCAGGAAGAGCGGGTAATTTCCCGGACCAATCACAAGCACGACGCCGAAAGGTTGGCGATGCACCTCGAAAGAAAACCCGCGCAACCAAAACGGTTGTCCGCGATTCCCGCTCCGCCTCGGTGCGAGCACGTCGGCCGCGGAGCGCTCAAGCCATTTGCAGGCATCGGCCAGCGGCAAGACTTCGGAGACAAGCTTCTCGGCCAGTGGACGCTGATTGACTTCCGCCGCGGTCGCGGCCAGCTCTGGCGCTGCTTCCGCGATCAGGTGACGCAATTCGCGCAGGAGCCGCAAGCGTTCGCGCATCGGTCGCGCGCTCCATTCCTTCTGCGCCGCGCGCACGGCGGCCAGATTCAAAGCGCCCACAGTTGAGAGTTGCCGGTTATGATCGTGCATCAGGCGGTCTCCAGATTCATTGGTGCCAGCGACGGCATTGGCGTCCATTCCGTGTCAGGCGTCATGCCCAAATCGTTGAGCAACAAACGCGAGCTGATGCGCGCCGATTCAAAAATTACCGGCAGCCCGCTGCCCGGATGGGTGCCGCCGCCGACCAGATAAACGCCCTGCAAATCTTCGAACCGGTTGTGCGGACGCAGGTGCAGCATTTGGTCGAGGCCGTGCGCGAGATTGAAGGTCGCGCCCTGGTGGATCTCGTATTTCTGATCCCAATCGTCGGGCGTGATGACCCGCTCGAAACGGATGCGTGATTCGAGATCGGTGAAGCCAGCTTTCGCCACCTGCTTGAGCATCAAGGCGCGAAAACGTTCCCGCTCGCGCGACCAATCAACATTCGAATGCTGGTGGGTGACGGGCGCGAGCAGGTAAAGCGCGCTCATCCCCGGAGGAGCGAGGGTCGAGTCCGTCACGCTCGCATTTTGAACGTAGAACGAAGGATCCGCGGAGAGGACATGCTGGTTTTCCACTTCGTCCAGATTGCGCTCGTAATCCGCGGCGATGTGAATGCTGTGGTGCGGCAGATCGAAAGTGCCTTCGACCCCGAGATACATCATGAAGGTCGAGCAGGAGAATTTCTTGCGCGCGATTTTGCGATCAGTCCAGCGCCGCCGCAGACGATCCGGCACTAGCCGAGACATGGCGCGGGCGAAATCTGCATTCACGACCACAGCGCTTGCTTTTTCCTCGCCGGCTGCGGTCCGAACACCCTTCGCGCGTCGACCCTCGAAGAGAATCTCCTCCACCGGTTCGTCCAGACGGATTTCGACGCCGAGACGCCGCGCCACTCGCGCCATCGCGGCCGTGACCGCGCCGCAGCCGCCGATCGGATGGAAGACGCCGTATTCGTATTCGAGAAAGGAAAGAATCGAGAAGAGGCTCGGGCAACGGAACGGCGACATCCCGAGGTATTTCGACTGAAAGGAAAACGCGAGCCGGACGCGAGGGTCCTGGAAGAAGCGCTTCAAATAAGTGTCGAGCGATTGATGCGGCCGGAGCATCGGCAGCATCTTGAGCAGCCGCACGTTGATGAGATCCTGCCAGCCGAGGAATGGAGTCTCGAGGCACGGCTCCATCCGCTCGAGCTTGGTCCGGTTTTCGTCCAGGAAACGGCGAAATCCAGGAGCGTCCGCTGGAGCGAGCGCGGCGATTTGCTCTTCCATGCGGGCCACGTCAGGCGTGGCATAGAGTTCGCCGCCGTTCCCGAAAATGATTCGGTATTGCGGATCGAGCCGGACCATTTCCACCTCCTCGCGGAGCGTCGTTCCGGCCGCCCGGAAAATTTCTTCGAGGACGCGCGGATAGAGAAAAAAAGTTGGACCGAGATCGAATTTGAAGCCGTCGGCTTCAATCGATGAGGTGCGGCCGCCCAGGGTCGGGAGCCGCTCGATGACTTTAACTTTCGCGCCCGCGCTGGCGAGCAGAATGGCTGAGGCAAGACCTCCGGGACCGGCTCCGATGACAATAATAGGCGCACTCATATTTGAACGAATGTCTAGTTATTGTCTATCTTTAGACATCCGTCAAGGCTTAAAGTCTAAGTATTGTCTAATAATAGTTGCGTATGTCTAGAGATTGTTGCAACATCTGCCATGGAGTACCACATTCAGGCCGTCGTCCGCCGGACCGGCATCAGCGCGCACGTCTTGCGCGTGTGGGAAAAACGCTACCAGGCGGTGGTGCCGGAGCGGACCGAGACGAAACGCCGTGTCTACAGCGAGAGTGACATTCGTCGTCTCCAACTGCTGCGCGAGGCGACGCTGCTCGGACATTCCATCAGCAGCGTGGCGAAACTAACAACCGACAAATTAGAAACGCTCATCGCGCAATCGGGACAAATATTGGCAGAGAAAAAAGCGGGCACCAGCACTGGAGCGAAAGCAGGCGGCTCGCCCATCGTTCAAGCTTGTATTGCGGCCGTGAAAGGGTTCGACGCGGAGGCGCTCAATACTCAGCTACACCGGGCGACAGTCGAATCGGGCTTTAACGGCTTGCTTCGGCACGTCATCGCGCCGCTCACGCAAGAGTTGGGCGATCTGTGGGGCGCAGGTCAATTGAAGATTGCGCACGAACATTTCGCCACCGCTGCGATTCGCGCTTTTCTCTTAAATCCGGCGCGGCAATACGCCGGCGCCACTTCCAACTCGACCGTGGTCGTGGCCACGCCCCAGGGCCAACTGCATGAACTCGGAGCCGTCATGGCGGCTTCTCTCGCTGCCGAACAAGGCTGGCATTCCATTTATCTCGGGCCGAGCCTGCCGGCCGCGGAAATTGCCGGAGTCGCCTTGCAGAACCGCGCCCGCGCCGTCGTCCTCAGCATCATTTATCCCGAGGACGATCCGAACATCGAACGCGAGCTGCACGACCTGCGGCATCTTCTTCCCGCCAACGTCCATATTCTCGTCTGCGGACGCGCCGCGGATCGTTACGCGGCGGCCATCGAAGCGATCAACGCGGTCGCGATCAGGGACCTCGCGCATTTCCAGACGGAACTGGCGAAAATCAGAGCACGCCGGATATGACATCTCTCTTTGGCCGCAAGGCAAACAAACCCAGTTTGCAGATCGGCGAGCGCGCGCCGGGCTTGCAGGTCATGAATCAGGATCGAGCGATCGTCGATCTCGGTTCGGCCTACCAACGCGGGCCAGTTCTGATTTACTTCTATTTGCGAGCCGGCACACCGGTCTGCACGGCGCACGCCTGCCGATTTCGCGATGGGTTCGATCAACTGCAGGAGAGCGGGGTTCAGATTTTCGGTGTGAGCAGCGATCCGGCGGAGCGATTGCAGGCCTTCAAAACGCGCCACCATTTGCCTTTCGATCTGCTCGCGGACACCAAAGGAGAAATCGCTGCCGCTTTTCAGGTCCCATCGTTCTTTGGTTTCCCGGCGCGACGCGCGTTTCTGATTCGCGACGGAGTCATCAGCTGGAAAGGTCGTGCGGCCGATTCTCCGGCAATCTTCGACCACCTTCGAGAGAGGCCAAGTCTCGACCGGTGAGAATGCAGAAATTTTCCTTCCGCTCCGAAATTCTGCTCCCGCGCAGGCGCGACGAAATCTTCCGGTTTTTCGCCGACGCCGGGAACCTCGAAGTGCTCACCCCGCCGTGGCTAAAGTTTCGCGTCCTCACGCCGCAACCGATCACGATGCGGCCGGGAACACTGATCGATTACAAACTGCGCGTGCATGGCCTGCCGCTGGCCTGGCGTTCGGAAATCACGCGCTGGGATCCGCCTCTGTCATTTGTCGATGAACAGCGACGCGGACCGTATCGCGAATGGATTCACGAACACCGCTTCGAGGAACGGGACGACGCGACGCTCTGCACCGACTTCGTGCGCTACTCCGTCTGGGGCGGTGCGCTCGTCAACTGGCTGCTGGTGCGCCATGACGTGGAAAAAATTTTCGCCTTTCGCACCGAACAGCTGGGGAAGCTGTTTGGCACGCCGGTCGCGTCACCGGCGAACTGACGCCCCGCGCGCAATCGGGAAAGCGGAGCGGGAGCGGACGATTATTTGCTCGACGCTCCCGGCGTTTGATTGCGAGAAAGCGCTTCGGCAGTCAAACTCTCTCAGATTGATTCGCTCATGATGGCGCCTGATCCTTATTTCTTCCTCGTTATTTTTTGCGGCGTCGCGCTCGTCTTTCCCGTCATGCCACTGGCCCTGGCCTGGCTTTGGCGACGATTTTTCCAGCCGCCCAAACCGGGCCCGGCCAAGAACGCCACTTACGAGTGCGGGATCGAGTCGTTAGGCGAAGCGCAGATCCAGTTCCAATCCCAGTTCTATCTTTACGCCATCATCTTCCTCATCTTCGACGTCGAATCGATTTTCCTCGTCCCGTTCGCGGTCGCCTTCACCGGGTTGCCCTTCGGCGCTTTCGTCGCGATTTTGATTTTCCTCCTCCTCTTGTTGGAAGGCCTGGTTTGGGCCTGGGGCAAAGGGTGTCTAAGTTGGACGAAGGAATGACGGCGCAAATCGACGAGGGACTAAAGAACGAACTGCAAAAGCAGGGCATCTGGGTGACCTCGATGCAGGACCTCTACAATTGGGGCCGCCGCAACTCGATCTGGCCGCTCCAGTTCGGGCTCGCCTGTTGCGCGATCGAGATGATCGCGACCGCGGCCTCCCGCTACGACCTCGCGCGCTTCGGCGGCGAAGTTTTTCGCCCCTCGCCGCGTCAGGCCGATCTCATGATCGTGGCCGGCACAGTAACGAAGAAAATGGCGCCGCAAATCGTCCGGCTCTACAACCAGATGCCCGACCCGAAATACGTCATCTCAATGGGCGCGTGCGCCATTTCCGGCGGGCCATTCAAGCAGGGCTACAACGTCCTCAAAGGAATCGACCGCTACATTCCGGTCGATGTTTATATTCCCGGCTGTCCGCCCCGGCCGGAAGCGCTGCTCCATGCCTTCATGGAATTGCAGAGAAAAATCGACGGCCAAAAACTGAGCGGCGCGGGTAAGGCGGAGTTCCTCAAGAAAAACACGCCGAGTGAGTATCCGGTGCCGGCTTTCGGCGCGCACGATCTCGAGCCGCCGGCCAATCCGGAAGTCTTTCACCCGCCGGAGATCGAGCACTGAGCCCAAGGAGGGGCGCTTTGAAAGCGCCCTCGGCGGTTGCAAACCGTCGCTCCTTGCAGAAAACCATCGCGGTTGCAGCGGAGAACAGCTAAATTCTTGCCTAACGATGGAGTCGCTCGAGGAAATCAAAGCGCGGATCGAGCAGGCGATCCCCGGCGCCAGCGTCGAGATCGTTCCGAACCCCGGTCCGGCGAATCAGCCGTCGCTCCTGCTCGATCACGAACACGCTTTCGCCGTAGCGAGTTTCCTCCGCGCCGATCCTGCTTTGCGCCTCGATTACTGCTCCAACGTCACCGGGGTCGATTGGCTCGATCGCACCGTAAAGAAAAAAGTGAAGGAGAAGCTCGTCGAAGGCGAAGAGAAAGAGCTCGAGGAGATACAGGAAGAGTTTTTCCCCGGTTATCTCGAAGCGGTTTATCACCTCTACTCGATGGCGCACAAGGTCGCCACGGCGAATCCGTCCACCGGCGGACACGGCCCGGTCGTCCTGCGCCTGCGGACGAAGGATCGCGCGGAGAACGCGCCGCTCCCGTCGCTCACCCCCGTCTGGCGGAGCGCGGAATTCCAGGAGCGCGAAATCTACGATCTCTACGGCATCCACTTCGATGGTCATCCCGACCTGCGCCGCATTTTGATGTGGGACGAGTTCACCGATTTCCCGATGCGGAAAGATTATCGCGAGCCGGACGACTACGAATACGAGCCGACCCCGCATGACGACGTCCTGGAAAAAGCGAAACAGCACTACACGCCGCGCCCAGCGCTCGACGGCGCAGAAAAATTAGCCACGGATGAACACGGATGAAACACGGATACAGAATTGAATTTGTTTTTACCCGTGTAAATCCGTGTTCATCCGTGGCTTTTTCCAGATTCGTTAGGCCATGAGCGCGGGTTTCCACGAGCTTACGGAAGCCCCGCCGCGCGCGATGACATCCAGCCTCGACGGCGAACTGCTCGAAGTGTCGATGGGCCCGCAGCATCCATCGACCCACGGAGTTTTCCGTATGAACGTCGCGCTCGAGGGCGAGATCGTGAGAAAACTCAAGCCCGTCTTCGGCTATCTCCACCGCAACCACGAGAAGATCGGCGAGAACACTAGCTATCTCGGCTCGATGCCCTACACCGACCGGCTCGATTATTTTTGCTCGATGACCAACAACTGGGCCTACGCTCTCAGTGTCGAAAAACTCGCGGGGATCGAAGTCCCCGAGCGGGCTGAATACCTGCGCGTCATCCTCGCCGAGCTGACGCGACTGGTAAATCACGCATCATTGTTAGGCTTCCTCCTCAGCGACATGGGCGCGTGGGGCACGCCGCTCATGTATGCCTTCCGCGAACGCGAGCGCATACTCGACCTCTTCGAGTCGCTCTCCGGCTCGCGCATGATGTGTGACTACATGCGCTTCGGCGGTTGCCGGGTCGATCTCCCTCCCGGCTGGATGGAAGCTGCGCGCAAAATCGTCGACAGCTTCCCGTCATTTCTCGACGAGTTCGAAAAGCTCATCACGGAAAACGAAATCGTCATCGCTCGCACCCAGGAAGTGGGGAAAATTTCCGCCGAGCTGGCGATCAACGCCGGCATCACTGGCCCCGGCCTGCGCGCCTCGGGGGTGAACTACGACATCCGCAAAGTGGACGGCTACGGATTCTATCCGCGCTTCAAGTTCCGGGTGCCGTTAGGCGAGCACGGCGACTGCTACGATCGCCTCATGATGCGCGTGCTCGAGTTGCGTGAGACGCTCGTCATTCTGCACCAGGCAATGGACCAGCTCCCCGAAGGTCCGATCATGAATCCGAAGGTGAAACTCCGCGCCTTCAAACCACCCATCGGCGAAGCCTATGGCCGGATCGAAGCGCCCAAAGGCGAACTCGGTTTTTATCTGATCAGCGACGGCAGCGCCAACCCCTACCGTTACCGGGTGCGACCGCCGAGTCTGATCAACCTAACGATCCTCGAAGACATGTGTCTCGGCCACACCGTGGCCGATGTCATGGTCATCCTCGGCAGCATCGATATCGTAATGGGCGAGGTGGACCGGTAAAGAAGAGAGTGAAACGTTAAAAGGTTAAAACGGCTCCGAACCGTCCCTCAGAGCGTGTCATGCACTTTAGCATCTTCCTAAATGAGCGTGGATGCTGGATGTCCCGGAGGGACACTGGAAATTAGCCGGTGGTGAAGCGAGCGCAGCGAGCG
>JBDTCM010000201.1:0-5477 GCA_039923575.1 Chthoniobacterales bacterium | reverse complement strand
AATCGAATGATCGAACCCAGCGATTATCTTTTCGCAGCGATGCGCCTTCGATGAGGCCGATTATTTCTGCCCGTTCGCCTTGTCGGCCGCGTTCTCCTTGGTCTGGGCAGCGGCATTTTCCGTGCTCAGATCGACGATCTTACCCGTCTTCGCGTCCACCAGCACTTCGGTGATGTTCCTGGTTCCCGGCGTTGCGATGTCGAAGGACCAAACGAGCGCGTGGCGTTCGTTTTCGATTTCCGCGCTCTGGATCTTTCCGTTAGGCACTTTCCCGAGGGCGATCTGTTCGGCCTGTGTCTTGGTGATTTTCGCTTCTTTAAGCAGTTGTGCGTCTGTCTGGCCGCCTGCCAGCACGGTAGAGGTAGCCAGGCCAGCAAAGGTGACTGCGGTGAGGAGAGTCTTGTAGTTTATTT
This sequence comes from Chthoniobacterales bacterium, assembly GCA_039923575.1. GTDB lineage: Bacteria > Verrucomicrobiota > Verrucomicrobiia > Chthoniobacterales > UBA10450 > Palsa-1392. The sequence goes on along the minus strand of JBDTCM010000201.1, from coordinate 5,064 downwards.
TCATGCTGACAACCTAGCCGGCCCGGCTGTCGGCCAAGCCTCTGCTTCGCTGACAAAGTTGTTATCTGCGTTTCCCGCCTCGCGCGGCGCGGCGCTCGCCCTTAGGATTTCTTCCGATGCGAGCACTGGTAGTGGAAGACGAAAAGAAGCTCGGCAGTTTTCTGCGCAAGGGGCTCGCGCAAGAGAATCTGGTCGTCGATCTCGTGCACTCAGGCGACGTCGCAATCGACCACATCCTCACCCAGTCCTACGACGTAATCTTGCTCGACATCATGTTGCCGGGCCGCGACGGGCTGAGCATTCTGCGCGAGATGCGCCAGCGACACATCAACACTCCGGTGCTTCTGCTCTCCGCGCGCGGCAACGTCAATGAACGAGTCGAAGGGCTGAATCTCGGGGCCGACGATTATCTGCCGAAGCCTTTCTCCATCACGGAAGTGGTCGCGCGCGTACGAGCGCTTTTGCGACGGGCCTCGGGGGAACACGCCACGGTGATGCAAGTGGCGGATTTGTCTTTGAATGTGGTCACGCGCGAGGCAACGCGCGGAGGAAGCAAAGTGGAGCTAACCAATCGGGAATTCGCATTGCTCGAATATCTGATGGCGCACGCAGGTCGCGTGATCACGAAGACCTCGCTCTGCGAGCACGTCTGGGAGCATCATTTCGACACCGGCACCAACGTGGTCGAAGTCTGCATGCAACGCTTGCGGCGCAAGATCGACGATGGCCATTCGGGAAAATTGCTCCAGACCGTACGCGGCACCGGCTACACCCTGCGCGCGAAGGAATGAAACGGCTTACTTTTCGCGGGCAGGTTGCTCTCTGGAGCGTGGCGGTGGCGACAATCGCCCTCACCCTCTTCGCCGCCGGCGCAGCCTGGAATCTGCGCCGCGAACTGGTGGAAAACTTTGATCAGGAAATGCAGGAGAAAGCGGCCGCTTTCGCTGCCGAACTCGACGAGCAGCGGGTGAACGGGAGCCGGCAGCCGAGGGACGAATTGTTCTCCACGGAAGAGCTGCCCCGTTTTCCCTACGTCGAAGTGCGCGACGGGCAGCGCCTGCTCTATCGGTCCCCGGCGTTGGGCAAACAAGATGTGTTTCCACGGGAGCCGCGAGCCCAACCTAGCGAAGTGACTTTGCAAGGTCACCGAATCCGCTTTCGGGTCTTTCGCCGCGGCGATATCACCTTCGCTTTGGGAAAAGATCTCCAGGCTGTCGACGACGCTCTCGCCGGCCTTTTGCGCGCCTATCTCATCACACTTCCGCTGGTTGTTATCGCGGTCGGTGCTGGCGGCTGGCTCATCGCCCGTCGCGCCGTGGCGCCGATCCAGAGCATTACCACGCAGGCGGAGAAGATTTCAGCTTCCGATCTGCACCAGCGAATGCCAGCGCCCGTCGCGGAGGATGAAATCGGCCAGCTAACAAGAGTTCTGAACGAGATGTTCGACCGCCTCCAGCGCAGTTTCGAACAAGTCACCCGCTTCACCTCCGACGCCTCGCACGAATTGAAGACGCCGCTCGCTTTGATGCAGGCGGAGGTGGAGGACGCGCTGGAATCCGATTCCATCGCCTCCGAACAACGCCAGCTTCTGTCCGATCTGAGCGAGCAATGCTCCCGGCTCTCGCAGATCGTCGACGGATTACTCCTCCTCTCGCGCGCGGACGATCGCCGCCTCGCCCTCGAGCAGGAGCCGGTTGATCTCGTTAGGCTGGTGCGCGAGCTGATGGAGGACGCGGAGATTCTGGCCGAACCAGCGGGGCTAAGTCTGGAATGTCAGCTACCCGATGCCATGATCGCTTTCGGCGACCGGCGGCTGCTCGCCCAGGCCGTGATGAACCTGATCGACAACGCGATCAAATACAACCACGCCGGCGGCCGAGTTGCGGTGACGGCCGCAGCGGCAGGGGGCGAGGCGGTATTGAAAATTGGCAACACCGGCCCGGGCCTAGCGAGCGGTGAAGGCGAGCAGATCTTCGATCGCTTTTATCGCGGCGATTCTTCGCACAGCAACGAAACGCCGGGGCACGGATTGGGCTTGAGCATCGCCCGGGAGATTGCCCGGGCCCACGGGGGCGACGTCGTTGCGGTTTGCTCCGATCCGCAATGGACTGAGTTTCGCCTCGTCCTGCCAGCCGAGGGCGTGGCCCAGCGGATACCTCAATCGGGCGTGGATGCCCATTCTTTGTCATGAGTGGCGAAGCGTTTTTCTCGGTGATTGTTCCTTTTCGATGTCGCGCGACGTCATTCGTGCAGCTTCTTCTTCGGCCGTTCGTTCCGAGGAACGATGGGATTGTCCGGCGTCTTGACTTCGATTGGCAAGTGGGCGCAATTACTTCGGTCAACATTTCATGAATCGTGAGGCTTCGTTTGCCGTGGTGGTCCCGTTCTTCAACGAAGAGAGGAATGCCGGGATTGTGTGCCGCGAGTTGCGCAGCCTGCTCGAAGCCGAACTTCCCGACGGTGAGGTCATCTTGATTGACGATGGCAGCAGCGACCGGACCGGCGCGAACCTTGACGAGATTGCGCGGAACTGGACAGCCTGCCGCGTTTTTCATCTCGAGAAAAATCAGGGACAGTCGGCTGCTTTGCTTTTTGGTTTCAGCAAGACCACGGCCCCGGTCATTGTGACGATGGACGGCGACGGGCAAAACGATCCCCACGATATCCCGAAACTGATCGCTCGACTGGAGGGTGCCGACATGGTGGTGGGTGCACGGGTGGAGCGCCAGGATTCCTGGATGCGGCGCCGGATTTCGCATATCGCCAATCGCGTGCGCTCCACTTGGTTGGGCGACGGATTGTCGGATGCGGGCTGCGCGCTAAAGGTCTTTCGCCGGGAAGTGGTGAGCGCCTTTATTCCGATTCGGACGCTTTACTCCTTCATGCCGTCGCTGGCGGTCGCCGCCGGTTTTCGGGTCGTGGAAGTGCCGGTCGCTCATCGCCAGCGCCGCCATGGAAGTTCAAGGTATAGCGTAGGCAGCTTTCTCATTCTGCCGATCGTTGATTTCATCGGCTTGCGATGGTTTCGCTCTCGTCGCTGTCATTTGCCGGCGGAGCCCCGGCCCAGCGAATCCCCAATACCCGCCAGTCTCGGCGAGGAACTCTACCGCCGGGCCTCGCGTCGCTGGGCAAGGACTGCTTTCTTTGGTCTCGCCCTTGTTCTGGTCGGCTCCTTCATCATGCTTTCTTGGAAGAACACCGACGGTCCGGTGGCGGGTAAAATCAGCCTGCCTCGTGCCGAGCGAATCGCTCTGCTTCAGGTTCCCAAAGGGCAGCTCGGTAACGAGGAACTGCACATGGCGAACGGCCAACTCCTCTGGACGATCGACGTCCAGCCGCCTGGCGAGAGTGACATGAGCGAGGTCAACATCGATGCACGGAACGGGAAGGTGGTCGTCGTGCGCAGCGAATCGCCTGAAGAGGAGGCGCTCGAATTGGCCGTCGACAACCATTCTTTGGTCGCGCAGCCTCCCGTGGCGAAATGAAATTGGGGCAGGGGCATTTTCTGCCGGCGTTCGTTTCAAGCGTTGTCTAGAACATGTCCGTCACGAACTTTGGGTCTGCCGCCGAACAAGCGATCGCGCCGGGCAGGCAGGCGCCCGATTCATTCTCCTTCCGTGCGGCGCTCGCGCTGATCGCCCTCGGGACCGTCTTTCATCTCGCTTATAGCACCCACTTGGAACTTGTCGGCGACGAAGCCTATTACTGGCTTTGGTCGCGCCACCCGGATATCTGTTATCTCGACAAGGGCCCGATGGTGGCGTGGCTGATCTGGGCTGGAACCGCGCTCTTTGGTCAGACGGTTTTCGGCGTCCGCTTTTTCGCGGTTCTCCTCGCCAGCGGAACGGGAATAGCGATGTGGCTCCTCGCGCGCCGCCTTTTTTCCGAGCGCACCGCCTTCTGGACAGTCGTGGTCGCAACGGTGGTCCCGCTCTTTGCGGTCGGCGCGACCCTGATGACGATCGACACCGTCTATGTCTTTTTCTGGGCGTGTGCGGCGGTCGCTTTCTGGCGCGCGAAAGACCTCACTTCCGTCGGACCCTGGGTGCTCACCGGAATCCTGGTCGGTCTCGGCCTGCTCTCGAAATATACGGCGGCGATCGAGCTGGTCTCTTTCGCTGCGTTCTGCGCCTGGCATCGTCCGAGTAGAGCCCATTTCCGCCTCGCGACCTTTTGGTCGATGATCGTGACGGCTCTCCTGTTTTTCATCCCCGCGATCGTCTGGAATATTCGCGAGCATTGGCCGACGAGCGATTGGCTGCTCCATCGCGGCGGCTTGGATAAGGGCGGCGGGCTCCATCCGACCTTCGTTTTCGCTTTTCTCGGCGAACAGGCGGGTGTGATATCGCCCCTCCTTTTTATTGGCTTAATCGGTCTTTTCTTTCGCCCGTCGCTGCTCAGAAAACCGCAACCCGCCACCGGATATGTGGCGCTGCTCTTTCTCCCGCTGTTTGCGCTCTATCTCCTGCTTGGACTTCGCTATCTCGGTCCGCCCAACTGGACCGCGGCGGCCTATGTCGGCGGAATTGTGCTGCTGGTCGCGAAGTGGTCGGAGCTAGCGCACCAGCATCGTTGGGCTCGCCGCCTGGCACTTGCCGGCCTCCTCCTGGCCGGTTTCGAAACAGCGATCCTGCTCGAAACCAGATGGCTCAATCTGGCCCATCGCTTGGACCCGCTTGATCGCGCTCGGGGTTCGCACAGCCTCGCGGCTGAAGTGGCGCGGGAGCAGCAGGCAACCGGGGCGCGCTTTGTCATCGCGGATAATTATATGACGGCCGCTTTGCTGGCTTTTTATCTGCCCGGCCAACCAGAGACTTTTGTGCCCATCACGAACCGTCCGTTGAACCAGTTAGAACTTTGGCCCAGCTACGATCAAAGATATCCGGAGGGTGATGCGCTCTTCGTGGCAAAACGTCAGGACGTCGCGCGTTTATTGGGCCGGAGCTTTGTTCAGAGGGTGCCCCTCGAGACTTTCGAGGCGACCGATGGTGGGCGCAAAGTTGGCTCCTATTACCTGTCCCTGGAAAAGCGCCGCTTTGCCCCCGGTCCGTGATTATCTCCTTC
>JBDTCM010000200.1:0-2684 GCA_039923575.1 Chthoniobacterales bacterium | reverse complement strand
TCCAACCCCAATCGCCACCCAGTTCGCGCGTGCTGTCTTCCGAATACATCTGCGCCATCTTGTCGAAATCCGCCCCGGTGATGAGCTTCGCTCGAATCTCGTCCGCCATCGATTTTTGCGCCGTGCCCCCGCCGCTGTCAGCGTGGCCCGGGATCATGATCATGCGGAGTTTGACCTGCGCTTTGTTCGAGAACTGATCTTTATGCTGGCGATAATACTCCTCGATCTTGGCCGGCGGGACGAGCAGGTTCGACTTCACGTTCTTGGCTCGCATCGCCTGCACGATGATCTTCTGCCGCTCCATGTCGCGGAACTTTGTCATCGTAAACTTCTGCGCTTCCATCGTCTTGATAAACGCGTTGCGGTCACCGCCGAAGTTTGCCTTGATCACTTCGTCGATGCGTTCGTCGATAAAGTGCGACGGAATGGCGAGCTTCTCTTTTTCGAAAGCCTGCACGATCAGCTGGCGATCGATCAGGTCCTGGAGGGCGGCCTTGCGTAATTCGGTGATTTTTTTGACCAGTTCGGCGCCGGTGTACTGCGAGCGCAAAAGACGCTCGCGCGGCTCGACCACGTCGCGCACCTCGGAGTAGGTGATGACGCTGTCGTTCACGATCGCGGCGATGCCATTGACCGATTCCGCGCCGCGGGTCGGCGAAGCGGTCGCGGCCACGCCGAGGCAGGAGAAAGCGAGCAGGGCCACCATCGGATAATGCCAAATGAATTTTAGAGTTGCTTTAGCCATTGCAGTACCTCAGGGAGATTGAGATCAATCCTAACGGAAGTTAAACGAGGAAATTTGCCACCGACAAGGATAAAGTCGCCCTGCCGGGTGAGCATCAATTTTTCCTCGCGCACCTCGACCCGACTGACGCGAGCGCGGGAAGCGGCAAGCTTGATTTCGCTGAGGAGGAGCAAATTGTCAACCGCGCCCGGCCACTTCCCGAAACGGTCGCGCCAATCGCGCCCCAGGCGTTGCAGCTGCTCGGCGGTCGTGACCTCGGCAAGGCTGCGGTAGGCCTGGATGCGGAGCGCCGCATCCGTGATGTAGGATGTCGGGATAAATGCAGGCACGAGCTTGGCGGGGCCGGCGGTGACGAACTCGCCTTCGTTGGTGGCGAGGAAGTCGAGTCGCACCTCCACCTCCAGGCGCGGCCGAAGCTTTTCGCCCTTCAACTGCGCGACGGCCTGCTTCAAAAGCTGGCAATAGAGATCGAACCCGACCGCCACAATGTGGCCGCTCTGCGCGGTCCCGAGGATGCTGCCCGCCCCGCGAATTTCCAGGTCGCGCATGGCGATGCGAAAGCCCGCGCCTAACGAGCTGTATTGCTGGATGGCGTTGATCCGTTTGCGCGCCGCGCCCGACGTCATCATTTCGCGTGGCAGGAGGAGGTAGGCGTAGGCCTTGTGCTCGGCGCGCCCGACCCGGCCGCGCAGTTGGTAGAGATCGGCCAGCCCGAAGCGGTCGGCGCGATCGATGATGATGGTATTGGCATTCGGAATATCGAGCCCGCTCTCGATGATGGTGGTGCAGACCAGGACATCGATTTTTCCCGCGACGAAACGCTGCATGACCGTTTCCAGTTCATCCGCGTCCATCTGGCCGTGGCCGGATTCGACCCTCGCCCCGGGGCAAAGTTCCGCGATCCGGTCGCGCACGCGCTGGATCGACAGGACGCGATTGTGCAGAAAATAAACCTGGCCCTGGCGCTCGAGTTCGCGATTGATCGCGTCGCGGATGATGCGCTCGTCGTAGCCGCAAATGACGGTCTCGACCGGGAGCCGGTTGAGCGGCGGGGTCTCGATCGTCGACATGTCTTTCACCCCGACTAACGACAGGGAGAGGGTGCGCGGAATCGGCGTCGCGGAAAGGGTGAGGACGTCGACGAGCTTGAAGAGTTCCTTGAATTTTTCCTTGTGCAGGACGCCGAAGCGCTGCTCCTCGTCGATCACGACGAGGCCGAGATCCTTGAAAATCACATCGCCGGAAATGAGCCGATGGGTCCCGACGACGACATCGACGCCGCCATCGCGGAGTTGCGCGAGGACCTTGCGCTGCTCGGCGTGCGAGCGGAAGCGGCTCAGCATTTCGATTCGGACCGGGAAATCGAGCATGCGTTGCCGAAAAGTTTCGAAGTGCTGCTGCGCGAGCACGGTGGTGGGCGTAAGGACGGCGACCTGTTTGCCTTCCATCACGGTTTTGAAAGCAGCGCGAATCGCGACTTCAGTTTTTCCGAAACCGACGTCACCGCAGATGAGGCGATCCATCGAGCACGGTTCTTCCATGTCGCGCTTCGTGTCGGCGATGGCTTTGAATTGATCGGGCGTTTCGCGGAAAGGGAACGAATGCTCGAATTCGAGCTGCCACTTGGTGTCGGGTCCGAAAGCGTGGCCGCGTTGCGTCTCGCGCTCCGCCTGGAGCGCGAGCATTTTGCCCGCATAATCGAAGATCGAAGCGGCCGCGTTCTTTTTCGCGCGCGACCACCTCGCATCGGCGAGGGAGCTGAGCGGCGGCGATTTCTTCCCGACCCCGACGTAGCGCGAGACCATGAAGGCCTGCTCGAGCGGCACGAAAAGTTTTGCCTCGTCCGCAAACTCGATCGCGAGCACTTCTGCTTGCGCAACGCTACTGGGTGTAGAGGCGGCCGTGTCGGCCGCAGCGCTGCTGCTCCCAACCGATGTCG
>JBDTCM010000199.1:0-3723 GCA_039923575.1 Chthoniobacterales bacterium | reverse complement strand
CGGACCGCGATCGTTCTGACGGCCGACTTCGTCACCATGGACACCGGTACCGGCGCGGTCCACATCGCTCCCGGACATGGCGATGATGACTACTCGTTAGGGAAAATGAATGGCCTTCCGATCCTGTCGCCGGTGGATGATTCGGGCCGCTACACCGCCGAGGTCGGCCTGCCGGAGTTGGTCGGGAAATACGTTTTCGACGCCAACGCCGATGTCGTCAGGCTGCTGCGCGAGCGCGGCATGCTCCTCGCCGAGCAGCCCTATCAGCACTCTTCTCCTTATTGCTGGCGCTCGAAGACGCCGATCATCTTCCGCGCGGTTGAGCAGTTTTTTATCCGCATCGACGATCTGCGCAAAGAGGCGCTCGCGGCCATTAGCAAAGTCACCTGGCTGCCAGCCTGGGGTGAGAATCGCATTGCCGGCACGGTGGAATCGCGGCCCGATTGGGTCATCTCTCGCCAGCGCAGCTGGGGCGTGCCGCTGCCCGTTTTCTATTCCGCTGCGGGCGAAGCGCTGCTCAACCCGGCATGGATCCGGAAGCTGGCTGACCTTGTCGCGCAACGCGGTTCCAATGTCTGGTTCGAGCTCGACGACGTTGCTCTCGCGCAGGCCCTCGGGCTGCCCGAAGGCACCCGCCATCGCAACGATACGATCGACGTCTGGATCGACAGCGGCGTTTCGCACCTGGCGGTCTGCGCGACCAACCCCGCCCTGCGCGATCCGGCCGACATGTACTTGGAAGCAACCGATCAGCATCGCGGCTGGTTCCAATCCTCGCTCATGACGAGCGTCGCACTGCACAATCGCGCGCCTTACAAAATCTGCGTTACGCACGGTTTTGTGGTCGACGTCGACGGCAAAAAAATCTCCAAGTCGAGCACCTACAGCAAGCCGATGGACGCCGGCCATTTCGTCGGCCGGCACGGCGCCGATCTCGTCAGGCTCTGGGTGAGCAGCGTCAATTACACCGACGATGTCCCCTTCTCGGAGGAAATGTTCACCCGTCTGGGCGACACCTACCGCCGGATCCGGAACACGCTCCGGATCTTGTTAGGCAATCTTTCGGATTTCGCTTCTCCGGAGGGACCTGCTTCCGCAGGTCCAGGACGTGCGGAAGCACGTCCCTCCGATTTCACCCTCGTCGATCGCTGGATCCTCGATCGGCTGCAGCAGGTGATCGAGGAATGCCGCGCCGCCTATGCCGCCTACGAATTCCACAAGGTTTACCACACCCTCAACCAGTTTTGCGCGATCGACCTGAGCAGCCTCTATGTCGATATCACCAAGGACCGGATGTATTGCGATCCCGCGGATGCGGGACGGCGCCGGGCGACGCAGATGGCGATGCGCCAGATTTTCGGAACGCTTTGCAGGTTGCTCGCTCCGATCCTCGTTTTCACCGCGGAGGAAGCCTGGGGTTATCTCGGCGGTAGCGACTCCATTCACCTGCAATTATTTCCCGAGCCGCAGGGCAACCTGCGCGACGCCGTCGTTCGGGAGCAAATCGAAGAACTGCTCAAGCTCCGCGCCGTTATTGGCCAGGCGGTGGAAAAAGCGCGCCAGGAAAAGTTGATCGGCAACGCGCTCGAAGCCGCGGTCGTGCTGCACTGTGACGAGCGCTTCGCGGCTCTTCCGCGCGAGGAGCTCGAGGAATTCTTTATCCTCAGCGATCTCAAACTGGAGACGGCCAGTGAAGCAAGCGCCTCGATCACCCGAACGTCGCACCAGAAATGCGCCCGCTGCTGGCGGCATCGCGCCGCCGTCGGCACGATCGCAGCGCATCCGGAATTGTGCGACCGCTGCGCCGCGGTAGTGGAGGCGCGCGCGTGAAAATTTTCCTCCTTCTCAGCCTGCCACTCTACGCGCTCGACCAGATCACAAAATATTTCGTTCTCCGCTTCATTGACCCGTCGGAACCGCACAACCTCATTCCCGGTTTTTTCGCGCTCGTGCACGTCACCAACACCGGTGCGGCCTTCGGCTCTTTCCGCAATAACAACGGCTTCTTCATCGCGCTCTCCTGTGTCGCCCTCGTCGTTGTCGCCATCCTCCTCCTCCGACCCGAACCGCGCGATCGCTGGCGGCGGGTCGCGCTCGGCCTGCTCATGGCCGGCGTGCTCGGCAACCTCACCGACCGCCTGCTCCACGGACACGTCATCGACTTCCTCCTCTTCGATCTGCATCTTCCCTTCGCCAATCCATGGCCCGCTTTCAACGTCGCCGACTCCTGCATCTGCATCGCGGTCGCCTGCTTCATGGTTTATTCCTTCCGCGACGCGAGGCGGACGAATTGAGCGCGGCCGCGACTCGACAGTCGCAGTTCAAACAACGAGCCTAGCGAAGTGAAAACCGGTCCCTCCGGCGAGCAGATGACGCCGATGGAAACGACCGCGCGCAAACTGGTCGACCGGCTGCGCGCCGCCGGCCACATCGCCTACTTCGCCGGCGGCTGCGTGCGCGATCTGATCCGCGGCCAGACTCCCAAGGATTTCGACATCGCCACCGACGCACGCCCGGCGGAAGTGCAAAAAATCTTTCACCGCACCTACGCGGTCGGCGCGCACTTTGGCGTCATCGTGGTGCTGGAAAATGACTGGCAGTTCGAGGTCGCGACATTCCGCTCCGACGGCGCCTATCTCGACGGGCGTCATCCCGCGGCAGTGAGCTTTTCTTCGCCGGAAGAAGATGCGCGCCGGCGCGATTTCACGATCAACGGCATGTTCTTCGATCCGCCTAACGAAGCGATAATCGACTTCGTGGGCGGTCGCGAGGATCTCGCCGCCGGCCTCGTGAGGGCGATTGGCGACCCGGCGCAACGTTTCGCAGAGGACCGGCTCCGACTCCTCCGCGCCGTTCGTTTCGCCACCGTGCTCGAGTTTGAAATCGAGCCGGAGACCTGGGAGGCGATCGTGCGAGCGGCATCGACAATTAGAGAGATCAGCGCCGAACGAATTCGCGAAGAACTGGTGCGGATTTTCCTCTCGCCGCAGCGCGTCCGCGGCTGGGATTTGCTCGATGCGAGCGGACTCATGAAAGAAGTCCTCCCCGAGATCGAGGACCTGAAAGGCTGCGAACAGCCGCCCCAATTTCATCCAGAAGGAGATGTCTTCCGGCACACCCGCCTGATGCTGGAACTTTTGCCTGACGAAGTCTCGCTTCCCCTCGTTCTGAGCGTCCTCTTTCACGACATCGGGAAACCGCCAACCGCCAGCGTGGACGCAGACGGCCGCATCCGTTTTAACGGCCACGACCGCGTCGGCGCAGAAAAGACCGAGGCGGTCATGCAGCGGCTCCGTTTTTCACGCGCCGAAATCGAAGCCACGGTCGAAGCCGTGCGGCAGCACATGGTCTTCAAGGACGTGCCGAACATGCGCGTCGCAAAATTGAAGCGTTTCATGGCGCGCCCGACTTTTGCCGACGAGCTCGAGCTCCATCGGGTCGATTGTGCGAGCAGCCACGGGATGCTCGACAACTACCGATTTCTGCAACGCAAACAGGAGGAATTTGCGAACGAGCCGATCATTCCGCCGCCGCTCGTGAGCGGCGATGATCTGATCGCGCTCGGAATGAAACCCGGGCCGCATTTTGGCGAGATCCTCGAAGCGGTCGAGACGCAGCAGTTGGAAGGTACCCTGCGCGACCGCGAGGAGGCGCTGGCCTGGATAAAAAGGAAATACCCGTTAGGCCACGCCTAACGGGTATTTCAGAGGATACCGGATCGAA
>JBDTCM010000198.1:0-5260 GCA_039923575.1 Chthoniobacterales bacterium | reverse complement strand
CTTCTTCGGCGTGAGGCGATTCCTGCTGCGCTGCCAGGACCACGCTCCAGTGAGTGGTGACAAATGCGGCCGACCCGGGCACCGTGGTCTCTTCGAACCCGGTGGGGGAACTGCGCCGATCATCCGCAGGCACGTGGCGATTTAACCGAACTCGTTTCCGGAATTCAAGCCCGGATTCCGCTCGAGGACTTGGATCGCGCCCGGTTTGGGATTCACTCCGAGGCGGCGCGCGCTTTGCCAAGCATTAAATCAAGATCGTCCCGCGCGAGAAATTTACCGCCTAGAACAACGGCCGCTATCTTCCTGGTATTGGCGATATCGACGAGCGGATCGGCATCGAGCAGGACAAGGTCAGCGATCTTACCCGGTTGGATGGTCCCACACCCGCCTTCACCGGTGGCGTGGAGAAACTCCGCCGGTCTCGAGGTAGCCGCCTGCAAGGATTGCATCGGCGTAAAGCCAACCTCGGTCAGCAACTGCAGTTCTTCGTGCAAACTCGACCCTGGAAAATTGAACGGATCGAGTGAGTCGGACCCCGCCATCATTTGCACCCCGGCTTTGTGCATGGCGCGCGCGAGCTTCAGGTCATTTTGGAACTGCGCGAGATACCATTGCGCGACTTCGGGTGAGAACTGCTTTTCGATTTCGTCAGGCGACCAGCTCTGGCGTAGCTCTGGTGGCAGATACGCGAGCTCCGGCGGAGCGCCCCGCGCCTCCTCGCGCTGCCGGGCGATTGCGCGCATGCCGACGAGCGTCGGCACGACCCATGTCTTGTTGCGCACGAGGGTCTGCCAAAGTTTGTCGGCCTTTTCTTTGCTGAAGCTGGCGTTCGCTTCGTCGCGCGCTTGCGCCGCTCTGGCACTGTCGCCCTTGGCGCGCGCCTCGGTCGATTGCCGGCGCAGTTCCTCTTCCCGCGCGGAACAATCGAAGGTCAGATTGCTGTAGAAAACATGCTCGATGCATTTCTGGCCGGCCGCCGAGACTTCACTCGCGCGCATCGAGTTGGGCACGTGACCAACGAAAGTCATTCCCCGCTTTTTCGATTCTCCGGCGATGGCCAGGTAACTCTCGCGATCGAGACGCGAGAGCACCTTGATGAAGTCGACGCCTTTCGCCTTCAGCGCGCTCACCGCGTCCCGGCCTTCGTTAGGCGTGGAGATCGCGAGCAAGGGCGGCGGATCTGATTTCCCACCGTCCAACGTCGGACCCGGACAATAAATGCGTGGCCCGATCAGTGACCCCGCGTTGATTTCTTTCCGCCATTTTTGCAGCGCCTCTAGATCGCCACCCATGTCGCGGACCGCCATGATGCCATTGGCAATCAGGAGTGGGAGGAGCGTCGCCTTGCTCCATTTCGGATCGGCCGTGACCCCCGCGATGTGCACATGCATGTCGCACAATCCCGGAATGAGGAATTTGCCACGACCATCGATCACCCGGACGTCGTTAGGCGGAGGCGCCTGTTGAGCGAGTAGATTTCCACGCGACCCCCACGGAATCGTTGGCGCCTCGAACGATGGCGGTGTAGGGCGGTGGGAGAAGCGTCGCGACGATGGCGGCTTCCGCGTCGTTAGTCGGTTGGAGCGAAGTGGCGAGGATTTCGGTTTCCTGGTCGCTCCGCCAATTGTCATTGCTGCGCAGGAGAGCTCCGTTCTCGTCACGTAACTCGAGCACGGGATCGGCCAGGGCACCCGGCACCGGGGGATTGGCGTTCGCCAGGGACGGTCCGATCGCGCGCACGATGACATCCTGCGGATTGGTACCGAGGACGATCGTGCCTCCGATCAAAACGCCGTCGCCAACATCCACCGGGCCTCGGGTGGAGATATTTTGGACGTTCGGACCGATGCCCAAATCGAGATCGTAAACTTCGATAAGTCCGACTCCCATCTCTCGACTGCTCCCCGCGGGAGAACATATTCTGCGGCAGCTGGCAAAGATCTACGCCTGGGGGGGCGAGAAAGATCGGCCTTGGCACTGCTGGCTACCTGCGCGCGGGAGACTTACTCCCTCGACTCTGCCGTTCTAAAGCTGGACCCGGATTGGGACTCGCTCCGGGGCGATCCGCGCTTCGACAAAATCGTCACCTCGCTCGCGGCGAAGTAGTAGGCGGCGACGTTGTACACCGGCCGCGAAATCAGTGTGGTGCTTCCGCCCGCAGCGCCCAAACAACCCGGATGACAGAGAAGGAAGGTCGTGGAAATGTCCGTTCCACGCGGCTCTCCATCGCCCAACAAACCATGCCACTCTCTCGCCTCATCCTCACGCTCCTCTCCACCCCGCTTCTTGCCATCTCTCTCTTCGCCGCGGATGAGTCTCCTTCGCCCTCCCCGAGCGCCGCACCCATGACCGAAAATCCGTTGCTCCAGGAAAGTTCGTTAGACTTTCACTACCCGCCTTTCGACAAGATCAAGGACGCGGATTATGCGCCCGCCTACGAACAGGGCATGACCGAGCAATTGAAAGAGATCGAGCCGATCGCCGCTAACGCTGAACCGCCGACCTTCGAGAACACGATCGTCGCGATGGAAAAGACCGGCGCGCTGCTCGATCGCGTCGATCGCATTTTCTCCAATCTCTCCAGCGCCAACACCAATCCCGCCTTGCAAAAGATCGAGGCGGATATGGCGCCGAAACTGGCGGCGCAACAGGACGCCATCTTCCTGAACGGGCGGCTTTTCAAACGCATCGAGACGCTCTACAACGACCGCACCAAGCTCGGTCTCGACGAAGAATCGCAATGGTTGATTGAGCGTTACTACAAGGATTTCGTGCGCGCCGGCGCAAAACTTTCCGACGCGGACAAGGTGAAGCTCAAGAAGATGAATGCCGAGATCGCCGAGCTGCAGACCAAATTTTCCCAAAACGTCCTGAAGGAAAAGAACGCGGAGTCCGTCGTGGTCGACAAGGAAGAGGATCTGGCCGGATTTTCGGCTCCCGAACTGGCGGCAGCACGCGCCGCCGCGAAAGAAGAGAAGAAGGAAGGTAAATTTGTTCTCCCCTTGCAGAACACGACCGACCAGCCGCCCCTGACGAATCTCAAAAATCGCGCCCTCCGCGAACGAATCATGAAAGTCTCGCTCGCTCGCAACAGCCACGGCGGCGACTGGGACAATCGCCCGGTGGTGCTGCGCATGGCCAAACTGCGCGCCGAGCGCGCCGCGCTCCTCGGTTACGCGAGCCACGCCGCCTACCAACTCGAGGACCAGACCGCGCACGACGTCGCGACGGTCAACAAATTGCTCGCGCAACTCGCCCCGCCCGCGGTCGCCAACGCGCACAAGGAAGCGGCCGAAATGCAGAAGTTGATCGACGCGGAGAAGGGCGGATTCCAACTGGCCTCCTGGGATTGGGCCTTTTATTCCGAAAAGGTTCGGCAGGCGCGTTACGACTTCGACGAAGCGCAAATCAAACCGTACTTCGAGCTCAATCATGTCCTGATTGATGGCGTCTTCTACGCCGCGACTCAGCTCTACGGCATCACCTTCAAGGAACGGCACGACCTGCCGGTCTACCAGCCGGATGTGCGGGTCTTCGACGTCTTCGACACGGACGGCAAACAGCTCGCCATCTTCCTCGCCGACTACTACGCGCGTCCCTCCAAGCGCGGCGGCGCCTGGATGAACGAATACGTCAACCAAAGCGAGTTGTTAGGCACGAAACCGGTCGTCGCCAACCATCTTAATATTCCCAAACCGGAAGCGGGCCAACCGACCCTTCTCACCTACGACGAAGTCCGCACGGCGTTCCACGAATTCGGCCACGCGCTTCATGGAATGTTTTCCAACGTGAAATATCCGCGCTTCAGCGGGACGAGCGTGCCGCGCGATTTCGTCGAATATCCCTCGCAGGTAAATGAGATGTGGATGGCGTGGCCCGGAGTGCTGCAGCATTACGCGAAGCACTACCAGACCGGCGAACCGATGCCGAAGGAGCTGCTCGACAAGGTGCTGGCGGCGGAAAAATTCAACCAGGGTTTCAAGACCACGGAGTACCTCGCGGCCACGCTCCTCGACCAGGCCTGGTACCAACTCAAACCATCGAAAGTGCCTGACGACGCCCTCGCCTTCGAAGCGAGCGCGTTGAAAAAAGCGGGCGTTGATTTCGCGCCCGTGCTCCCGCGTTATCGCACGACCTATTTCTCGCATGCCTTCGCCGGTGGCTACAGCGCCGGTTATTACAGCTACATCTGGAGCGAAGAACTCGACGCCGACAGCGTCGAATGGTTCAAGCAACACGGCGGCCTGAAGCGCGCGAACGGCGACCATTTCCGCGACACCCTGCTCTCGCGCGGCGGGAGCCAGGACGCGATGAAACTCTTCCATAACTTCACCGGGCGCGATCCCTATCTCGAGCCGCTCCTCGAACGCCGCGGCCTTGCGCCGGTGCCGGAAGCGCCGACTGAGGTGAAGACCGGCGGATAAGCGGGTTCTCTCGTGCCTCACGCATCTCGCCCGGGTAGCGCTGGAAGCTGTCCGAAAAGTGGGCCGGTCGTAACATAGGAGTCCCACATGTTCGGTCGAGCGGGCGTCCCGCCCGGTCAGTGCCCAATCTGCAGGCGAGACGCCTGCGCGACCTGACAGCCGGGACGGCTGTGTCACGACTTTTCGGAACTTCTACCCTGGCCGGTAGCATCACGAATGCTATCGCTTCGGGCGATGCAATGAAGGGCCGCTCGCCACCCGGGACAAACTCAGCGCAAAGCCCGCGACGCCGTAAAGCATGAAAAGCGCGCCGATCGGCACCAGCCAGATACCGGTCCCCGGATCGCCGTCGTAGGTCCAAAAACCGCCGAGTAAGAAACCGCCCGGGAGCAGGATCGCCGCCCAAATGAGCGCGAAGGAAACGGAGCGTTTGATCTGAAAACCGTCCACGCTACGAATCGTTAGGCCGGCCGCGATGTTGACCAGCGCGAGCATCGTCCCGTGAAAATGTCCAAGGGTAAACATGAGCCGGCGCACTTCATTCCCGACATCGAGATACCAGCCAATCTTGAATCCGTGCATCGTCTCGAGCCCGACGCCGAGGCAAACGTAGATCGCCAGTGCCCACCAACCGAAACGCAGATGTCGGATTGAGTAATTCATTCAAATAACGAAGTCAGAGATCGGCGAAGAATATCCACATATTGCAGGGATTGCACAGATTGATGCGCTGATGTTGTAGCCGGGACGATTCGCCTCCTGGAGAGCGCACAGCCTGACCGCCGTGTGCCGGCGCCTCGCGTGCTGGTTTCGGCGCCTCGCCGAAACGAACTTTC
>JBDTCM010000197.1:0-3488 GCA_039923575.1 Chthoniobacterales bacterium | reverse complement strand
TTTTGCGCAGTTGGCCGTCGATCTCCACATAACGCAAGCGCAGGATGTCGTCGGTGAGAAACGAAATCGTATAGTGACTGAAGGCCATCGCCGTAAAGGTGTCCTCGATCTCGACCGTGGTGAGAATCGTCACCCCTGCGCCGGTCAACGCCGCGATCATGCGGTAAAGCGATTCACGAAAGTCCACCCGGAAACCAGGCGCCAGAGCCATCTCGAAGCCGACGAGTGAATCGATCACCAGCCGCTTGGCCTTGAGCCTTTTCACCGCATCGAGAATTTCCTGCATCGTTTCATCCACCGAGAGGTCCAGCGGACGCAGGTAAAGTATTTCGAGCTTCTCGTTTTTTTGCGGCGTCTTCAAATCCAGACCAAAAGCGCCGGCGCGCGCCGCGTAGCCTTCCGGGCGTTCTTCGAATATCGCCGCGATTCCCGGTTCTCCTTGGCGCAGACCTTCGGCGAGAAATTGGGTGGCCAGCGCTGATTTTCCCGTCCCCGAAGGTCCGGCCACCAGCACGCTGTCGCCTTCGCGAATGCCCCCGCCCATCATTTTATCCAATTCGGGAATGCCGATGGAAAGACGCCGCCGTTTGACCGGCAACTCTTTTTTCCCGACCAGGCCCAGAGTGCGCGAGAAGGCTTGAATCCCGTCACTCGTAATGCGGATGGTATGCAATCCCGGGACCGATTCCTGCCCGCGCAGCTTCACGACCTGGAACTTTCGCACCACGGAATTGCGCTCCGCATTTTGGGTGAGCCAGAAAAGGCCGTCGGCCACGGTGAACACAGGATTGTCGCGCACCTCCCCTACGGTATATTCCTCGATCAGAAACGTCGTGGCTTCCCAACTGGTCAAAAGCAGGGCCAGGCGCTGGATGAAAGCTTGCAGTTCCAATTCGCTGGCCCCGCCCGACGCTTTGCGCACCACGGTGCGGAAGGAGTCCACCACCACGATCCTGGGATTGGAGGCCTGCACTTCTTTGGCGATTTCCTCCACCACTCCGCCTAAATCCTTCTCCAACACGACCTCGCTCAGGTTGATAAAACGGATGGCCTTGCCCAACTTGGCCGGATCGAAGAAGGAATATTGCTGCTGGTAGCGCAACATTTTCAGGGCCGGTTCGCCGAGCACGGTGAAATAAAGCGCGGGCTTCTGCGAGGTCGCGTTGGCGAAGACGATCTGATGCGTCAGGGTGGTCTTGCCGCTACCCGGCGCGCCCGCGATGATGTTAAAGGAGAATTCCGGCAGCCCCCCGCCCAGGATTTCATCCAGGCCGCGCACGCCGGTCGGCAGTTGGCGGATTTTCACTTTGTCCGGCAGGTTCACTTTTTTCGGCGACTTGCGCACGGGAGTTTTAGTTTGTTTTTTCATAGCTTTTCTCCATTTCAAAATTGAGATTGTTGAAAGGTCGCTTTCGGCCAGGCTTCCTGCACCAACCCCAGCGTTAATGCCGACCCGATGAACATCACCAGCAGTCCCAGTAACTGTGCTACGAGAATGACTTCGCCGTCGGCGACCGCGCGCGAGTCAAGTTTCGCCTCAATTTCATCCAGACCCTCCAATGAGCCGTCCGCTTTGATCTTCAGCGCGCGCAGCCATGGAACTTCCGCGCCGGCCAGCGCCAGCGCGCGAAAAAAGACCGCACCAAAACCGGCGACTCCCAAAAGTTTGCCGAGCGGCCCGCGCAGCTTCTCGCAAACGCAAGAGGCCGCGGAATCTTTTGCGTCGGTGGGTTTGCGCGATGCCGTCTCGTAAGCCAGAAGTCGTCTGGAAAATTCCTTCAACTTTGGTGTGGCGCTGTTTGACATGCGTTAAAAGCGAAAGGGTTTATCGAGCACAAAGCCAATGCCCGTGTCGGTCGATAAATGTTTGAGCAACTCCGTAAAGGCTTCCAGTCCGCGGGCCGATGCGCCGAGGCCCACGATGGGAAACGGTTTGGCCGGCAGCTTGGAAACCGGGGTCAATTCCGCGTCGCGCTTTTTGCGGGCCTTGGCAAATTTTCTCACGTTCCTCTCTTGCTTCTGGCGACTCACATTAAACGTGATTGCTTCGGGATGACTAGCTTGCAACCGATAGCTTCACATGGATTTCGTCCGCAATCTAAGTAAAACACTGCGCTCTTAGCGGCGCACCTCGTCTGTCCGAGCCGACGATCCATTTCCATTCGCGCTGTTGACATAAGCAATCAAGCGCGGCGCAATTTTTTCAATTTCAAGATGATCATGCACGAGTTCCTCTCTCGTTTCGGGATGGCATGGTTTATCAGGCATCTGCTCGTTACGGTGGCTCACGGTTCGTCCGCCATTTTGCCGAATGGCCTGAAGCCCGAGGATCCCATCCTCTCGCGCATGGACTAAAATCACTCCGACGACGCGGGTTTTGTGCGCCGAAGCTGCGCTCCGAAAGAGGGTATCGATGGATGGCCGGTGGTTGTTCTCTTCGGGATCTGATGTCAGACGAATTTTCTCGGCCTCGAGAACCAAATGCTTGCCGTGACGCGCTACGTAAATCCGGCTTGATTGGATCGGTTCGCCTTCCACCGCTTCAGTGGCACGCATTCGCCCTGGAGCGTTCAAAACATCCGCGAGGAGAAGCGGATTCTCAGCCGTGTGAAGCACGACAAAGACCGAGGCCCGGAGATCGGGCGGCAGAGACGCAGCCAGGCGGATCAGTGCGGCTCCCCCGCCAACGGGCGCACCAATGACAATGATGTCACGCATAAAAATTTTCATTCACGAAAACCAATTTTGTCGCGAGCCTCACGTCGAAATGCAAAAATTTTTGCCCTCCCATCGGTTCCCATCGAGCCAACAAAACGTGAACACCAGCTCGCCACCGGGTTGCAATTCTTTGGCGGCAAGATCGACAACGCAATGACTGTGCCGCGGTGCCGACGCCGCTTTTCGCGCTCGATGTCCATCGCGGCTCGATTCCCGGCGCTCCGGGCGCGTCTTGTTCGGAATTTGTTTCGTTAGGCATTAGTCAGAAAAGTGTCGCTTGCCGAAAAATCCAACGAAGGCTGCTCCGACAAGACCCAAGATGGCGAGCGTCACCCAGCCGCGATGCAGATCGGTCCAGAGTTGCGGACTCCAACTTCTTGCGCGCGCATCGAAGGCGCCGTGCGCGCCGTGATCTGTTTCGGCGTCCACCGGTTCCCACAAATTATTCGGCCGGTTTGGGTCCTCGGGTTCGTCGAGCATTTGCGCGTCGAAACAGGTGCGCGCGAGATAATGATCGAGCAGCCCGGGCGCAATTCTGTTTCCCACGATTGCTTCGACGGTCGGCAGGCCGACGTAAATTTCGCGCCGTGGATGATGCGAGGCGTAAACGATCGCGCGCGCGGCGACCTCCGGCTGGAAGATGGGCGGAACAGGTTGCGCTTTGCGCGGCAATCGGCTTTTCACCCAGCTGAATTGCGGCGTGTTCAACGCCGGCATTTGAATCATCGTCACGCGCACCTTGCTCTTGTCGTGAATCAGCTCGCAGCGAA
>JBDTCM010000196.1:0-4681 GCA_039923575.1 Chthoniobacterales bacterium | reverse complement strand
CGGGAGGCGAAGTGGCGGTGAGCATTTTTGTGAATCCGCTCCAATTCGAACCGGGCTCGGATTTTTCTCGTTATCCGCGGCCGGAAGCGGCCGACGAAAAGATTTGCCGCGCCGAGGGAGCCGATCTGATCTTTCGTCCCGCGCCTAACGAGATGTATGCCGACGATCGCTCGACCCATGTGGAAGAGACCTCGCTCTCGGAACGGCTCTGCGGCGCCTCGCGGCCGGGCCATTTTCGCGGTGTCTGCACGGTGGTGACGAAGTTGTTTCATCTCCTCACGCCGGCAGCGGCGGTTTTTGGAGAGAAAGATTTTCAACAGCTCGCGATGATTCGCCGGATGGTGCGCGATCTCGATTTCCCGCTCGAGATCATCGCCGGCCCGACCGTGCGCGAGCCGGATGGCCTCGCCCTCAGCTCGCGCAACCAACACCTCAGCGCCGACGAGCGGGCGCAGGCGCCGGTCATTCGCTCCGCGCTCTTGAAGGCCGCTCAATCGCAGGATGAATCGGCGCGCAAAATTCTGGCGGCCGTGCGGGAACACATCGAATCGGCTCCCCTCGCCCGGATCGATTATGCCGAAATCGTGGGGGCCGACGACTTGCAGCCCCGCCTCACGATCGAGCCCCGCTCGCTTCTGGCCGTCGCGGTTTTTTTCGGCAAAACCCGCCTGATCGATAACATTCTGTTCAGATGAAAGAATACGATTTCGTCGTCATCGGGAGCGGAATCGCGGGCCTGACCTTCGCGATCAAGGCGGCCCGGCACGGTCGCGTCGCAATCATTACGAAACGCAAAGGCGTGGATTCCAACACGGCCTGGGCGCAGGGCGGTGTCGCCTGCGTGACGAGCACGGAAGATTCGTTCGAGCTGCACATTAAGGATACACTCGAGGCAGGGGCCGGGCTTTGCGATCCAGTCGCAGTCGAGACGGTGGTGAAGGAAGGACCGGAACGAATCCGCGAGCTGATGGAACTCGGATTGCACTTCGACGAGCGCGATGTCTCAGGGCATCGCGAGCTCGATCTCGGGCGCGAGGGTGGCCATTCGAAAAGGCGCGTCCTGCATGTGCACGATCTGACCGGCTATGAGATTGAGACGACGCTTCTCCGCGCCGCGCAGCGATCGCCTAACATTGAGCTGCTCGAGAATCACATGGCGGTCGATTTGATCACTGCCGCCAAGCTCGGCTTCGCGACGGAAGATCATTGTCTCGGCGTTTACGTTCTCGATGAAATTTCGGGAACGGTGGAAACGATCCGGACCGATCGCCTGCTCCTCGCCACGGGGGGTTGTGGAAAGGTTTATCTCTACACAACCAATCCTGCGATCGCGACGGGAGACGGGGTCGCAATGGCCTGGCGCGCTGGCGCGGTGATCGCGAACATGGAGTTCATCCAGTTTCATCCGACCTGCCTTTTTCATCCGCAGGCGACCTCTTTTCTCATCTCCGAGGCGGTGCGCGGCGAGGGTGGGATTCTGCGCAACAGTAAAGGGGAGGATTTTGTCGCCCAGGTTCATCCGCGCGGTTCGCTCGCGCCGCGCGATATTGTCGCGCGGGCCATCGACGCCGAGATGAAACGCAGCGGGGCGCAGTGCGTTTATCTCGATATCACGCAGCAGCCGCGCGAATTCCTGCAGGAACGTTTCCCGCATATTTACGAGACCTGCCTGCGCTATGGCATCGACATGGCGAAGGAGCCGATCCCGGTCGTTCCAGCCGCGCACTACCAATGCGGCGGGATCAAGACCAACATGGATGGCGCGACCAGTCTGCCGGGTCTGCACGCGATCGGGGAGGTAGCCTGCACCGGTCTGCACGGCGCGAATCGGCTGGCGAGCAATTCACTTCTCGAAGGCCTCGTTATCGCGCATCGCGCTTGCGAAGCACTCCTCAAGAGTCGGCCGCCCGCGCATCCCGCCGGGGCAGCGACCCTGCCGGAATGGCAATCCGGCGATGTCCAGGACGTGGACGAGCTGGTGGTGATTTATCACAACTGGGACGAGATCCGCCGCCTGATGTGGGATTATGTCGGGATCGTGCGCACGGACAAACGGCTGCAGCGGGCGAGCGCGCGGTTGCGCAATTTGCAGCGAGAAATCCAGGAGTTTTACTGGAACTTCCGGATCACGGTCGATCTGCTCGAACTGCGCAATCTCGCCACGGTGGCGGCCTTGATCGTCGACTCCGCCTTAAGCCGAAAGGAAAGTCGGGGCTTGCATTACACGATGGACTATCCGGTAATGAGGGATGAGCTTTTCCGCCTGGACACGCTACTCAGCCGGAGTTGAAGGTGGTTTTGGAATGGATCGTGCTAAAAAGGAATGATGGATGAGGCTTGCCTCCGCGGCCCCGTTTGGTGTAGAACGAAACACGAAATGAGTGCGAATTGCATAAAATTTCTAGCGGCCGCAAGTCTCGCGGCGGCCGCTGCTTTTGCCCAGGCCCAATCGCCCTACGAGAGCAGCGCGGATTTCGCCAAGTATGCCATGAAGCTGCGCGCCCAGGCGCTGCTCAAGGTCGAGCCGCAGGTCTTCGTGCCGACCACTTCCCGCTTCTCGTCTTCTCGTTATCCGTGGAAGACCGACATCGTCACAACCATTTTTTGGATTGGCGAAATGCCAACCGCGAACAACCCGGTCCCGAATCACAAGAGTTCATGGGACCCCGATTGGTCCCGCAATTACGGCGGCTACGACAACCCCGAGCCGTCACGCCGGCACGACTATATTCCCGTCAATTTCGTCCCGCGTCAGAACCCATTCTACGTCGCGTTGCCTTACAACGATGTGTCGCACGGGCAATTTAAGCCGGAAGCACCGATCGTAGTGCCATGGTTCCGGCAGGCATTTGTGCAGCAGGGGCATTCGGTCTGCAAAGATCGCTGGATCGCGATCCGCCGCGGCAGCCGGGTCTGCTATGCGCAATGGGAAGATTGCGGCCCGTTTCGGACCGATCATTACCAGTATGTCTTCCGCAACGAGCGCCCGCGGATGAATCTCAACCACGGCGCCGGCCTCGATGTCTCGCCCGCAGTGCGCGATTACCTGGGTCTCGGGCCGACTTCGCTGACCGATTGGCAATTTGTCGAAGTGCGCGATGTCCCACCCGGTCCGTGGCGGAACTACGGTGACAATAATAATTTCGTCATCGCCCGCCGGCAGACAGAGCAGCGCCTGGCGGAGCAGTATTCGACGAAGAAGACCAAGAAGTAGCGCCTCTTCTCGTTAGCGGGCTTTCGCAATCTCGGCCGACAACACCGCGAGAGTTTTCTCGACTTCCCGGACCCGGGAGAGAAGCGGATCGAAACGCTTGCGCTCCGCGGAACAAAAGGCTCTGAGGGGCGCAAAGACCGAGCCGATTTCTGCATAGAAGAGATCGATCCCATGCTGCAATTGCTGCTCGATTGCGGCGACCAACTCCTCTCGTTTCAAGTCCATCTGCCGGTGATACTCGGCGAGACTTTTCCGCCGCCGGCCGAACGCGACAAACGTCCCGGCCACAAAAGCCGAGGCGGCCACAATCCCGGTGACATCGGCCATCGCCGCGCTACTCATCGCGGCAATCAAGGTCACGATCCCGCCCGCCGCCGCGACACCAGCGGGCACGCGGAGCCAGTTCGCGGTCTCGCGGAACATGCGCTCGAGCTGCGCTTCCATGCCGCGGCCGGCGATACGCTCGACGAGCGTGAGTTCGATGGACTGCAGGAGTTCGCGCCGCTGCCGCGCGAAATCCGGAATCGTCTGGTTGAGCTGCACCCGCGCGTCGCCTTTGAACTGATTTTCCATCGTGTCCTGCAACTGCGGCCAGAGACTGCGCAGGTCCGTCTCGAGCAATTGCAACGCGTTATCGACCTGCGGTTGAATCAGCTCCCGCATCTTTGTTTCGAGATCGGATTGAAATTTCTCCCGCCACTCCGCCTTGCCGAAGACCAGCCGCCAGGTTCGCCAAAAGGAGAGATTACGTTCGAGCAAGGCCTGCCCCTCCGTTTCGCAGCGCCGACAGGCCTGTTCGATGCCTCGAAGAAAGCCGCTGACCTGACGCAGAGTCTGCTCTTTGCGCGTCGCGAGAATGCCCTCGAGCCGGGTGAGCTGCTCTTCATCGCGCACGATTGTGGCGAGAATATTGCGCACCCGCATGCCGCTATCGATAAGAATGACGCTCGCGGTCTGGCAGGCGGAGATCAACTTGGGCAGACCATGTTTCGACTCGTCTACCATCAGGCTGATGTGTTCCTCGAGAGCACCAAAGCGGCTATCTTCCCAAAGCCGCGTTTTGTCCGCGCCAGAGGTACGGGCGAGAAAGGCCTGGCGCGCGGAAACGGCGAAGATCGGTGGGGTAAAGCCCAGTTTTTGCTGGGCCGTCTCGCGCAGATGCCGCTGGATCACCTCGACTTCACCCGGGTCGCGCAGGTCGGCTTGCTGCAAAACGAAGACGACTTTCTTGAGCCACTTTTGGTTAACGAAACGGAGTAGCTCCCAAGCCGACGCGCCCCAGGGATTGACGACCGAAAAAACGAAAAGGATGAGGTCGGCCCGCGGGATGAAATTTTCCGTGATGGTCTGGTGCTCGGCCACCATCGTGTTGGTGCCGGGCGTATCGACAATGTTGAAATCCTCCAGAAATGCGATCGACTGATAGCGCTCCGTCACCTGGGCCGAAACGTCGATGGTCTGCTCACG
>JBDTCM010000195.1:0-4959 GCA_039923575.1 Chthoniobacterales bacterium | reverse complement strand
GGCTTCCTTCGTCGACGGCGCCGGGGGCCAGAGTGTTTTCCCGCGGATGTGGGAACGGATGCGGCCGCTCCTCGACAATTCGTTCGTCGTTAGTCTGGAAGAAACGCGCCGGGCAATGAAGATGATGGCGGAGAAAGCGCGAATTATTTCCGAAGGCGCGGGCGCGCTCCCGTTGGCCGCGGCCCTGACTGGAAAATGCGGGCCCGGCCCACTCGTCTGCATCGTCTCCGGCGGCAATGTGGACCTGAAGAAGTTTAGCGAATTGATCGATCTCTGATCGCCTAACAAGGCATCTTTTTGACCGCGGCCTTGCCTAAACCCGAAAGCTGACATTCGCCCATATGTCTGACGAAGAAGAAAGCAGTCTGTCCTTGGAGATCGGGCATGTCCTGTTCCTCGACCTCGTCGGTTATTCCAAGCTACTGATCGACGAACAGAATGAGCGGCTGCGCCAGCTCACGGACATCGTGCTGGCGAGTCAACAGGTCAATGAGTCGACTAACGAGCAACTCGTCCGCCTGCCGACGGGCGATGGGATGGCGCTGGTCTTTCGAAACAGTCCGGAAGAACCGGCCCGCTGCGCGATCGAGATCGCGCAAGCGCTCAAAGCGCGCCCGGAGATTGCGGTGCGGATGGGGATTCATAGCGGCCCGATCAGCGAGGTGACTGATGTCAACGGGCGCAGCAACATCGCCGGCGCCGGGATCAACCTCGCGCAGCGGGTGATGGATTGCGGCGACGCGGGCCACATTCTGCTCTCCAAACGTGTCGCGGAAGATCTCGCGCAATACCGGCAGTGGGCGCCGCGGCTGCACGATCTCGGCGAGTGCGAAGTGAAACACGGCGTCCGCCTCGCCGTAGCGAACCTTTACACCGATGAACTGGGTAACCCGGAGCTGCCGGGAAAGTTCGGGACGGTGGCAGAAGCCGCGGTGTCCGCGAAGCCGACGAATCCGCTGGGAAAATATCTGGCCATCTGCGGCGCAGTCGCCGGCGCGATCGTCATCGGCTTCTTGATTTTTTCGCACCTCCGCAAGAGCGGCCCCTCCATTCCGGAAAAAAGCGTTGCGGTCCTACCGTTTGAAAACCTGAGCGATGACAAATCGAACGCTTATTTTGCCGAGGGCATCGAGGATGAAATTCTGACCAAGCTGGCGGGCATCGCCGACCTGAAGGTCATCTCACGCACGTCCACGGCGAAGTATAAGAGCAAACCGGAGGATTTAAAGACCGTCTCGCAACAGTTAGGCGTGGCCAATGTGC
Organism: Chthoniobacterales bacterium; assembly: GCA_039923575.1. Taxonomy (GTDB): domain Bacteria; phylum Verrucomicrobiota; class Verrucomicrobiia; order Chthoniobacterales; family UBA10450; genus Palsa-1392. Next base: position 3,696 of record JBDTCM010000195.1, on the reverse strand, counting down.
TGGAGGGCACGGTGCAGCGGGCCGAAGGCAAAGTGCGCGTCAACGTCCAGCTTATCGATGGGCGCACCGATAATCACCTTTGGGCCAGGACCTATGACCGCGACCTCAAGGATGTCTTTGCGGTCGAAAGCGAAGTCTCTCAGGAGATCGCCGACGCTTTGCAGGCCAGGCTTACCCCTAACGAGTCTGGCACCCTGGCGGCTGCGCCGACGCGGGACGCAGAGGCTTACGATTTATTCTTGAAGGGCGAGTATGAGGAACGCGAGGCGACTAGTTCACACAAGCTCGAAGACTACGATCAGGCCGCCAGCTGGTATCGACAGGCCATCGCGCGTGATCCGCAGTTCGCTTTGGCGATCGCAAGCCTGGCTGAGAACGAGATGTGGCACCATTGGTATTTCCAACGTCTGAACAATGTGGAATTGGATAAGATCAGACAAATGGCAGAAGAGGCGGTGGCGTTGGCGCCGGACCTGGCGCAGGGGCATATCGCGCTCGGGCTCTACTACTACTTAGGCCATGGGCAATACGATCAAGCCCTCCGCGAATTCCAGCGCGCGGTGGAGCTGCAACCAAACAACGTGCGTGCGTTGAACTCCGCGGCTCACGTGCATCGTCGCCAGGGTCAATGGAAGCGGTATTTTTCCGAAATGGCCAGGTGCGAACGGCTGGACCCGCAGGATGCTGATATCCCGGCGCAAATCGGCGCCTCCTACGACAGGTTACGGATGTGGGATGAGGCAAATCGCGCCGGTTTACGCTCTCTCGCGCTGGATCCGCACAACCTGCCCGGAATGTTGGACGTGCTGCTGAGTTGTCTCAATGGCACTGGTAATGTCGATAAAGCGATGGGGATTCTGGCCACCTTCCCGGCGGATTCCCTGACCGCCATCTCCTACAAGTTTGGAGGAGATATTTCGAGTGTCATTGGCGATTGGCCCTACGTCTATGTCGTTAAACGAGACTACGCCGCTGCTCTCAAAGCGAGGGACAAGGAGAGCGACGATCCCACGGCAGAGCGAGACCGGCTTTCGGCCCGAGCCGCGATTCATTTGCTGGCGGGCGACGCGACCGTCACCCACGACGAAATTGAGCGTGCTCGCGCCTTAGCCGAGACTAGATTACGCGAGCAACCGGATGATCGTTATGCGTTAGTCCAACTGAGCTGGATCGACGTGGCCCTGCAACGCAACTCGGAGGCCCTCGCCCTTGCCCGACGGGCGGCTGACTCGCTGCCGCCGGAAAAAGATGCGGTGGAGGGCCCGGAGCTTCTTGCCGGTCTGGCGGAAATCCAGGCGCGCACCGGCGAGGTGAGCGAAGCAGTCGGGACATTGCAGCAGGTCCTGTCACTTCCCGCCGGCATGGTGGTTTCGACTCAGCGACTAAAAGTCGATCCGGTCTGGGATCCGATCCGCCACGATCCGGGATTCCAGCAACTCCTCACCGGTGCCGAACTGATCGGTCCGCCGAAGTAAGAAACAGGCTCATGCTAATTCTCGACGAAGAGCGCGTTCGTTCCTTGTTGCGAATGGAGGATTTGATCCCCGCGATGGCCGGGGCGATGCGCGACCTATCTGCCGGCAAAGTGCTGCAGCCGCTCCGGCAGATCCTGCCGGTGAAAGAACACGCGGGCTTCTTCGGCGTCATGCCCGCCTACGGCGGCGCGCTCGGCGCCAAGCTCGTCACTTTTTACCCTAACAATCAAGGGCTGCCGACGCATCACGCCATGATCGTTCTCTTTCACCCTGAAACCGGCGAGCCACTCGTGACGATGGACGGCCGGCTCATCACCGAGATGCGGACGGCCGCCGTCTCCGCCGTCGCGACCGATCTTCTCGCCCGGCCCGACGCGCGCGTGCTCGCCATTCTCGGCTCGGGCGTGCAGGCGCAAAGCCACCTCGAAGCGCTCCGAATCGTTAGGCAATTTCGCGAGGTCCGCGTCTGGAGTCCGCGCCACGCGGGAGAGTTTGCAAAAAAATTTGGAGTGGCAGCCGCCGCTTCCGCCGAAGATGCCGTGTGCGGCGCGGATGTAGTCGTTGTCGCGACCGCGGCGACCGCGCCCGTGCTGCAGGGCAGGTGGCTGGCCGCGGGAGCGCATATCAACGCAGTCGGCGCGACGCGGCCAAACTGGCGTGAATTGGATGACGACGCACTGCGCAAGGCGCGCATCTATGTCGAATCGCGCGAGGCCGCGAGCAAGGAATCCGGTGACGTCATCGCGGCGGCGAAACCTCTCATTGAACTGGGAGAAGTCATCGCCGGCTCGAAATCGGGCCGTGAATCAGCGGAGGAAATCACCCTCTACAAATCAGTCGGTGTGGCGGTCGAAGACGTGGTCGCGGCGGACCTGGTTTACCGACGGGCGATAAGCCCTTAGAGGAAATTCTCGCTACAGCCTGAATCGACTCTTGCCACCGCTTGGCTCTGTTGAGAAGCCACGGATGAACACGGATTTACACAGATAAAAACCAATTCCAAATCCGTGTTTCATCCGTGCCAATCCGTGGCTGAAAATCTTGTTGGACCGCGATCGACCGGGCGCATGCCACCTTATGAACAATGCCCAACCGCTTCTACGGTTTCACGATCACCGGTGTCCCGATGCGAGCGGCACTGTAAAACTGGCGCGCTTTCCAATAAGGCATCCGAATGCAGCCATGCGAGGCGGGCTCGCCCGGCAAATAACCCTGGTGCAATCCGTAGCCCGGCGAAAATTCGAGAAAATAGGGCATCGGCGCACCTAAAAAGTGCGAATGCGGTGGGCGGCGGTGGCGCCGACTATCAACGTTGGCTTTCACGACGTCGCCCCCGGCATCCACGTAGTCGCCATAGAGACTGGAGCGATGATCTTCGTCTTTGCGAAGGACCCGAAAGCGGCCGATCGGCGTGCGGTATCCTTCCCGCCCGCTCGAGATCCGGGAGGAAGCGACCAGGGTCTTGCCGCGATAAAGGTAAGCTTCCTGCGCGCGCAAGCTCACAACGATCGAGGCGCGGCCCTCATGCCGATTCGGTATATTGGCCTCCACCATTTCGGTGAGGGTGCTGCAACCGCTCAGGGAAAGGAGCGCCAGACCCAAGGCACAAAATTGTGAAAATCGATTCAGCATTCTCGTCGGAGCAGAGCGCTCCCTTATCAAATCTATTCGTAATTGCAACCCACGCCGGACCCTGCGGCGTTGCGATCCGAAAGGCGCACGAGAGACTCCGCCGCGCGGTCGCTGCAAAAAGGTGGCTGGGGAGGGAATTGAACCCCCGACACGAGGATTTTCAGTCCTCTGCTCTACCAACTGAGCTACCCAGCCGCCCTGCGGCAAAAATTCGATCCGCCTAAGGCGGACCGAATCGCGAAATCCGAAACGATTTTCTAACGCCGGGCTGTCACTATGCCGGATTCTTTCTCGCGGGCAAGTTGTAGACGCTTCGCTCTCTCCGAGCCGTAAGCTCTTCCGAGCCGGAGGCTGCGAAGCGCGGGTCTGCGTTCCCGCCGTCCGTTGGAAATGCCGGTCACCCCCGCGTTTCGCAGAGCGAAACGTTTACAAGTCGAACTGCCGCGGCAAATCGACCGCTTCGCTGAGCAGGTGCAGGTAAAGCTGTCGCGAAATTTCGCGCGCGCCGAACTGCTCCAGGTGCGGCGTCAGCCATTGGGTGTCGAGCAAGGTAAAACGGCGTTCGCGCAGGCGCTCGACCAGCGCCCAA
>JBDTCM010000194.1:0-4093 GCA_039923575.1 Chthoniobacterales bacterium | reverse complement strand
GTCGTTAGGCGAAAACTCGCGTCTGCATGAGCGAATTTGCGATCAGCGCGCGCGGCTTGCGCAAATCCTATGGGGCGCTCGAGGCGGTGAAGGGGATCGACATTGAAGTCCGCGCCGGCGAAGTCTTCGGCCTGCTCGGGCCAAACGGAGCCGGGAAAACGACCACGGTCGAGATCCTGGAAGGCCTGCGCCCGCGCAGCGGCGGCGATGTGACCGTTCTCGGTTTCGATCCCGATCGGCAAAAGCAGGCGCTGAAGGACCGGATCGGCGTCTGCCTCCAGGCGACGAATCTGCCCGACAAGATCAAGGTGCGGGAAGCGATGGAGTTGTTCGGCGCGTTTTACACCCGACAGGTGGATGCGGATGCGCTCCTGAAACGCCTGCAGCTTTGGGAAAAACGGGACGCTGGATACGCGACCCTTTCCGGCGGCCAGAAGCAGCGGCTCGCCCTCGCCCTCGCCCTCATCAACGACCCGCAGATGCTTTTTCTCGACGAGCCGACGACCGGGCTCGACCCTCAGGTGCGCCTCGAGATTCGCGATCTCATTGAGGAGTTGCGCGCCGAAAAGCGCACCATCCTCATGACGACGCATTACATCGAGGAGGCCGAGCGGCTCTGCGACCGCGTCGCGATCATCGATAACGGCGTGATCATCGCGCTCGGATCGCCGAGAGAATTGCAGGAGAAAAGCGCGACGCAATCGAGTGTCGAGATTTCGTTAGGCGAACCGCTGCCGGCGGGAGACTTGCCAGCCTGGTCGCACGCGATCCGCACGAGCGTGAGCGAGGATCGACGGCAGCTGACGGTGAACTCGAGCTACCCCGCGAAGACACTTGTGGAGATGATCAAATCGATCGACGCGCAAGGTTTGGAGATCACCGACGTGCACTTGAACCGCCCGACGCTCGAAGATGTCTTCATTGAGCTGACCGGGAAACGACTGCGAGACTAACGAATTGAAAGCATTTCTCGCTCTCCTCAAAATCGATCTGAAGCTCGCGAGCCGGAATCGCGCCGTCCTTTTCTTTAACTATCTCTTCCCGCTCGCCTTCTTCTTCATCTTTGCGCAGATGTTCGACGCCAGTCAGGGCTCGGCCATTCTCCAGGTAGTGGCGATGGTGATCGTGTTCGGCATTCTCGGGAACGGACTTTTTGGCGGAGGGATGCGTGCCGTGCAGGAGCGCGAGGAGAACATCCTGCGCCGTTATAAGGTGACGCCGATCACGCCGGTGCCGTTGCTCGCGGCCTCGATGATTACCGGGGTCGTGCTCTTTCTTCCGAGCGTAATCCTGATCGTCTTCCTCGCTCACCAATTCTACGGGATGGCCCTGCCGAGGCAGATGTTCTCCCTCCTCGTTTTCGTCTGCCTCGGGGCGATCGCCTTCCGTGCCTTAGGCTTGATCATCGCCGCGGTCGTCAATTCCTCCCAGGAAAGTAACATCCTCATCCAGCCGATCTACATGGCGATGATTTTCCTGAGCGGCGCGACGATCCCGATCACTTTCATGCCGCACTGGCTGCAAAATATTACGCAGTTCATCCCGGCGACCTATCTGATGACCGGCATCGGCGGCATCATACAGCGGGGCGAAACGATTTTCGCCAACTGGCAATCGGCCGTGGCACTGATCCTGACTACGTTTGTCGGCACCTTTATCGCGACCAAGTTATTCCGCTGGGAGAAGGAGGAGAAACTGCGCGGCTCGGCCAAACTCTGGGTCCTGGTGGTGCTGCTGCCGTTTCTTTTCCTCGGCGCTTATCAGGCCTGGAGTCAGCACGATCTGGTCAAGGCGCGGATTCTGGCGCGCGACCTGCGACGCGGGCAAACCTGGCTGATACAAAATGCGCGCATCTTTGTCGGCAACGGCAAAGTGATCGAATCCGGCGCGATCCTGATCAAGGGCGGGAAGATTGCCGAGGTTTACGACGGCACTTTTCCCGATGCGAAAAAGCTCAACGCGGAAGCGATCGATGCCGCCGGCAAGACGGTCTTGCCGGGCTTGATCGACATGCACGTGCACCTCGGTGGTCCCGGCGGTTTCTACGACGATTGGACGAAGTTTGATCCGCAAAAATCGTCCGAACGGGAATTGGAAGCCTACCTTTACTGCGGCATCACCGCCGTCCGCAGCGCGGGCGACAAGGTGGATGACATGCTGAAGTTGCGCGCGCGCTTCAACAGCGGCGAGAAGCTCGGGACGGAGTTGTTCCTGTGCGGGCCGCTTTTCACCGCGGAGGGTGGCCACGGGACGGAATACGCGAAAAGCATGCCGGAGATCGCGCGCGCTGGTTTTAACGCGCAGTTCCTCCGCATCCCGAAGACGCCGGAGGAGGCGCGCCAGCAGGTCGACGGGCTCGCGAAGAAAGGCGTGAACGCGATCAAGGGCATCCTCGAAGCAGGCGTTCCCGGCTACACCTTCAACCGGATGAATCTCGATCTTCTCCGCGCGGTCGTGGACGAAGCCCACCTAAAGAAGTTGCCGGCTTCGATTCATACCGGCGACAGTCGCGACGTGACCGACGCGGTGTCGTTAGGCGCGGACTCGATCGAGCACGGCTCCTTCCGCGACGAAATTCCGGATGCGACGATCGCGGAGATGAAAGCCAGGGGGATCGCGTTCGATCCGACCCTGGGTGTGGTCGAGGGGCTTTCCGATTTCGCAAAGGGCAAAACCGATCTGCTCAAACGTTCGTTAGTCCAACAAGTGACGACGAAAGAATTGCTCACCGGGACCGAGCACGCCGCGAGCAGCGCCGAATTGAAATCGATGCGCGACGGGCTCAGCCACTACCCGCTCTCGATGGAATTGGGCGATCGCAATCTGCTCAAGGCCTGGCGGGCCGGCGTCATGCTCGTGACCGGCTCCGACGCGGGCAACTTCCTCGTCCTGCACGGCCCGACGGTGCAGCGCGAAATCGAACTTTGGGTGGCAGCCGGAATCCCGCCGGAAGTCGCGCTCGAGGCCGCAACCTCCAACGCCGCCAAACTACTGCGCGCCGACCAGCGCATCGGCACGATCGAGAAAGGCAAGGAAGCATCTCTCCTCGTGGTCGATGGCAACCCGCTCCCCGGCCCGTGCCCCCGCCGCCGGTGCTGACCGGCTCGGCAGCGGCCGCGTCGGCGGTGTTCTCGGCCATCAACGCGAGCCGGGCGGCAAACGGGCTGCCGGCGCTGCGCTGGAGCGCCGGGCTGGCGCGGAGCGCTCACCTCCACGACCTCGCCATGGCGGCGGCCAACCAGCTGACCCACCAGCTGCCGGGCGAGCCGTCGCTGGGCGCGCGTGTCAGCGCCCAGGGCGTGGCCTGGTCGTGGGTGGCGGAGAACTGCGGGCTGTCACCGAGCCTGTCGACCGCCGGGGCGCTGAGCGTGGAGACGCTGATGATCAACGAGGTGCCGCCCAACGACGGGCACCGGATGAACATCCTCTCCACACGGGCGACGATGGTGGGCGTGGACGTGGTGTTCGACCCCGCCCATCACCGACTCTGGCTCACCGAGGACTTCGCCGCCGGCTGACGCTGGCGACGGCGCCTGCGCACGCGCCCCGCGCGGGTCTACGATCGCCCTTGCCATGGCTGACGCGACTGTCGATGTAGCCTGGATCGCCGCTCATCTCGACGACCCCACGGTTCGCATCGTGGAGATCGACGTCAGCCGTGCCGCCTTCGAGGCGGGCCACATCCCGGGCGCAGTACTGTGGAATGCCTACACCGACCTGCGCGACGCCGCCTACCAACCGGTGGACCGGGCGACGCTCGACGACCTCGTCGCACGTTCGGGCATCGGCGCCGACACCACCGTGGTCGTCTATGGGCACGGAGCTGCTCTGGGGTTCTGGCTGCTGAACGCGCACGGCCACGACGACGTCCGCATGCTCGAAGGCGCCCGTGACCAGTGGGTGGAGGCGGGGCAGAGCTGGAGCACTGACACAGGCGCGCCGGCGCCCGGCGCGGACGGGCTTGGTGCCGGCGGCGAGGAGCTCCTCGCAACCCGCGCGCACGTGGAGAGCGCAATCGGCGACAACAGCACGCTCATCCTTGATGTGCGCTCGGACCTGGAGTACTCCGGCGAGCGCTTCTGGCCGTCAGGGG
>JBDTCM010000193.1:0-3794 GCA_039923575.1 Chthoniobacterales bacterium | reverse complement strand
CTGGAGCGCTTCGAGCAGCCCCGAACGTTTGTTCGGCGGAAGATCGACCTGCGTGCCGTCGCCCGTCACGACGCACTTCGAGCGCGGCCCGATCCGGGTCAGGAGCATGAACATCTGCTCGGTCGTGGTGTTTTGCGCTTCGTCGAGGATGACGAAGGCATTGCTCAGAGTGCGCCCGCGCATGTAGGCGAGCGGGGCGATCTCGATCGTCTCGCGCGCGACGTAGCGCTCCAGCTCCTCCGGCTCGAGCATGTCGTGCAGGGCGTCGTAGAGCGGACGCAGGTACGGCGTAATCTTCTGCTGCAAATCGCCGGGCAAGAATCCGAGCGCTTCACCCGCTTCGACGGCCGGGCGTGTGAGGATGATGCGATCGACCTGCTCCTTCTTCAACGCCGCCACCGCCATCGCCACGGCGAGATAAGTCTTCCCCGTTCCGGCCGGTCCAATCCCAAAGACCACATCGTGTTTCTGGATCGCCTCGACATAATTCCGCTGGCCGAGGGTGCGCGGCACGATCGGCGGTTTGCGTGCCGAGGTCATGATCTTGGTCGCGACCAGATCGCCAAGATTGTCTTCACGCGCTTCGTTCACCGAACTGAGGGCGTAGTTAAATTCGTGCCGCTGGATGTCGGTGCCGCGCTGGCGCGCGCTCTCGAGCTGGGTGAAAACGCGCTCGGCTTTGGCGACCTGATCGGGTTCGCCTTCCAGCTTGATCCAGCCATCGCGGGTCGTGACTTTCACCCGCAGCGATTCCTCGAGGTTCTTGATCAACTTCAAGTCGTTGGCGTAGAGCGACTGCACGGCGCGGGCGTTCTCAAATTGGAGCGTACGCGTTTCAGTCATCTCGCGGCAGGGGCGTCATCAGCCGCGAGGATACGGCGTCGGCGGGAAGAGTGTCAAACAGTGCGCGCTCTGAGCGGCCAGGTCGATACTCGCGCTTCGCAGAGCGAAGCGTCTACAATGGAGGGTCGCCGACCCTGTAGACGCCTCCCTCTGGGAGGCGCGGGTCTGCGCGTAGAATAAACCAAGCGCCTTACCGGAACCCGTAGACCAGCGCCCAGTGGGTGCGTTCTTCCGGTGAACTCTCCACCGCCACGATGATGAAATAGCTCCCGGTCGTCTTGGGCACGAGATGGGCGGCGGCGAAATGCCCTTTCTGCCAGCTATCGGGCTGTTCGCACAACTTCCCGTCCGCGTCGTAAACGTGGACCGAGATCTTGGCCTGCTCGACTTCCGTGCCCATCCAGAACCAATAATCGTTGCCTTTGAAAAGCTGCTGCCGGACCGCTTTCTTCTCCCCTACCCCGAGGTCCCCGCCCCAGTAATCCTCGCGCACCTGGTAACCATCTTTGACGTAGGGCTCGGCTGACTGGAGGGCAAACGAATGCGCGTCATCGACCGAAGCGCGCGAAGCCGCGACCTGGAACGCGAGCAGCGCCAGGAGGAGAAAGGCGGTGCGACGAGTAGTGGAATAAGACGGACGCATCGGGGGCTATGGTTTTCGCGTAATGATTCCCTCGTCGAGCTGCGAGGTGATCGCGTTAATCTTCTTCACCGACCCAGCCGAAATGGGGCCGTCCACGTTGATCAGTGGCTTCACTTCTACCAACGCCTGCTTGATCTGGCCGAGCAAAGGGACGTTGAATTCCGGCATGTTCGTGAGTTTTCTCTGGAAATAGTCGAGCAGGTCGGGCTGATGCAACAACTCCGCGCCATCGGTCGAAAAGTGGCGGTTAACGACGGAAGTCAGCACCTGCGTGCCGCGCAGCCAGCCGCCCAGGCTGACCAGTTGGGCGAGCTTCTCGTCATGCACTTCGTTCATCGCCTGTTGCACGCTGTTCTGGGTGCGGTCGAGTTCCTGGCGCACCGCGCCCCAGTTGCGCCGGTCGGCCGCTTCCGTGATCGCCTTGGCGTGGGGCACGATTGAATTGCCGACGCCAATGCCCTTCGCCAGGCTGACGACCCGCTGCCCGATCTCCTTCACGCTCGGGGCATCCTCCGCCTGCACCGCGATGAAGCCGTCGGCGATGACGGCGCCGAGGAGCAACGCGATGCGCGGGCGTTCCGTAAAATTAGTTCCTTTGTTCGTGCGCACGAACTCTTTCCAGTTCACGCTGTCGAGCTTGTTCAGGGCACCGAAGATTTCGTTAGGCAGCGGCACCACCACGTCATCGATGTTTTTCGACAGGCGGCGCACGTCGATGCTGCGAGGTGCGTCGGCGGCCAGGGCCGTCGAGGTCAAGGCTGCCAGCAGGCAGCCAGATATTAGGTTAACGAAAGGTCTCATCCGCAGCTTCGACTGTTGATTTCAAGAAGGTATTCAGGATTAGTTGGTCACTTTATGCAAAACCGCTCCGCGGCACAAATCGCGATACCATCCTGTGTTATTGAATCGCAACAACCATTTTCGGTGGCGGCATCGGTTTCGCATTTAGTTAGGCGCGGAGTCGCCTCCTTATGAAACTCGAACGTCTCCGGGAAATCCTGGCCCGCGCCAGGGGCAAACGCATCGCGGTCGCGGGCGACCTCATGCTCGACGAATTCGTCTGGGGCAAGGTCGGCCGCATCTCCCCCGAGGCTCCCGTTCCCGTCGTCGAGGTGACCGGCGAATCCTTTTATCCGGGCGGCGCGGCCAACGTCGCGCGCAACCTGCGCGAATTTATTGATGGCGTCGCGGTCGTCGGAACGGTCGGGACCGACCCCAGCGGCCGGCAGTTGCTCGAGCTTCTGCGCGCGCAAAACATCGAAACCGACCTCGTCCTGGAGGACCCTGAGTTTCGCACCATCGTGAAAACGCGCATCGTCGCGCGCCATCAACAGGTGGTGCGGGTCGATCGCGAGCAGATCCGCTCCCCCGCGCCCGAGCAGGTCGCCCGGGTCACGGCGGGCCTGGGCAAAATCCTTTCCGGTCTCGATGCCTTCATCTTCGAGGATTACGGCAAGGGTTTCCTCAGCGCCGAGCTCGTCAGGCAAGTTTCGGCCGATCTCAAGGCCGCCGGGAAAATTGCCACGGCCGATCCCAATCCGCACTGCGTGGTGGACTGGGGCAAGGTCACGGCGGTCAAGCCCAACCGCAGCGAAGCCCTCCAGGCGGCCGGGTTTCCCGTGACCGATCCGGTCGACCCCCCGCTGGAGGACAAGGCTCTCCTCACCGCCGGCATCCGCCTGCTCTCGAACTGGGATACGGAGATGCTGCTCATCACCCTGGGCGAGCAAGGCATGATGTTGCTCGAACGCAGCAAAACGCCGCACCACATCCCGACCAAAGCGCGACAGGTCTTCGACGTTTCCGGTGCCGGCGACACTGCGATTGCACTCTTTACCCTCGCGCTTTGTTGCGGGGCGACGCCGGTCGAGGCCGCGGAAATTTCCAATCACGCCAGCGCGGTCGTGGTGGCCAAGCTCGGGACGGCCACCGTCACCCCAGCGGAGTTGATTGCGAGCTTCGAGGATGACAACGGCGCCTAACGAGTCGGCCGCGATCTTCCTCGATCGTGACGGCACGCTCATGCGCGAGGTCAATTACTGCGCCGATCCCAGGCAAGTGGAAATTTTTCCCGGGGTGCCCGAGGCACTAGTTAGGCTAAAGGACGCCGGCTACAGGCTGGTGGTGATTTCCAACCAGGCCGGCATCGGTCGCGGCTACTTCACCGAGACCCAATATCGCCTCGTCGAAGCGGAGGTGGCGCGCGCCATTTTGCCGGCGACGTTCGACGCCGTCTATTTTTGCCCCGACCGCCCCGACCGCCGCGACCTCGCGACCGAGCGGCGCAAGCCGGCGCCCGGGATGGTTT
>JBDTCM010000192.1:0-2941 GCA_039923575.1 Chthoniobacterales bacterium | reverse complement strand
CGCGAAGGGCAGATCGATCCGCGCGGTGAGCAGATTCCTCGGATCGTAACCGAGCGCAAGCGCCTGGGTGCGCGCGAAGCTTTTCATGACCAGCGCCGCGGAGCTGAGAAGAATGAGCGTGAGCATGATCTCACCGATGACGAGCCAATCGCGCGAGCGTCGCGCGGTGCGCGAATCGGACGACTGAACCGATCCGGCTTTGAGCGCCAATTGCACATCCGCGCGGGAAGCGCCCCAGGCGGGCCACAAACCGAAGAGCGCGCTGGTGAGCGCGGCGAGCGCGAAAGTGAAACCGAGCACGCGCCCGTCAAAGGTGACTTCATGAAATCGCTCCACCCCCGCGGGGCCGAGCGCGATGAGCGCGTCGCGGCTCCAAAGCGCGAGGAGAAAACCGACTCCGCCGCCGAGCACGGCGATGATAGTGCTTTCAATGAGCAGTTGCCTAACGATACGCGAGCGCGAGGCACCGACCGCGGCGCGAATGGCAAACTCGCGCGCCCGGGCCGCACCGCGCACGGCGAAGAGGTTGGCCAGGTTGGCGCAGGCGATAAGCAGGACTAATCCGACCGCTCCGAGCAGGAGGGTGAGATTTTGGCGATAACCGCCGACCAGATTTTCGAGGAGCGGTTTCACGACCGAGGTCACGTTGGCGTTGGTCTCGGCATACTGTTTTTCGATGCGTGCGCTGATCGCTTTCATCTGCGTGCGCGCTTGTTCGACTGTCACGCCCGGTTTCAATCTGCCCCACCCGTACATGAGCGGATGATTCTCGCGGCTCATCCAGGCGTCGTTGTCGCTCCGGCGCATGATCGGGAACCATGCATCGGTCCCCTGCGGCGAGGACATGGCCGGCGGCATGACGCCGATGACGGTGGCGGGTCTGGAATCAAACGTAAGCGAGCGTCCCAACACATTCGGATCGCGTTGGAAGACGCGCTGCCAGAGCCGATCGCTGATGACGATGAATTGCGGACCGCCTAGGCGATCCTCCTCTTCCGTGAAAGTGCGCCCGAGTTCCGTGGGGAGACCGATCACTTTGAAAAAGTTCGCGGTCACATAAGCAGCGCCGATGCGCTCCGGCGCACGGCCCGGGATGCCGCTCAGGTTGCGCGAGTCGGCGCGCGAAACGGCGAGGTTTTCGAAAACGGTGTTGTCGCGACGCCAGTCGAGATAGTCCGGAAACGCGAGCGAAAATTCCTGAGCGTCGTTGCTCTCATGCAACGCCATGATCCGCTCCGGCTCCGGATACGGCAGCGGCCGCAAGAGGACCGCGTGAATGACGCTAAAGATGGCGGTGTTCGCGCCGATCCCGAGCGCGAGCGTGAGGACGGCGACAAAAGTGAAGCCGGGAGATTTGCGGAGCTGGCGGAGCGCGAAGCGGAGATCGTTCATTAGAAAAGAATGACGAAGCACGAAGCCCGAAATCCGAAACAATGAGCAAATGGCGAATGACGAATTAGGCGAGCGCGGTTCGGGGTTTCGGGTTTTGTCATTGTTTCGAGCTTCGTCATTCGGATTTCGTTATTTCCGCGGAGCGGGTTCATTCCGATCGCAATGTCACCATCGGGTTGACGCGGGAGGCGCGGCGCGCGGGAATCCAGCAGGCGAAAAATGCGGCGCAGGCCATGACGAGCGTGACCGCGACGTAAATCAGCGGATCGTTAACGCTGACGCTGAAGAGCAAACTCTGAATCACCCGCGAAGCCGCGAAGGCCCCGACGAAACCGAGAATCAAACCGCTGCCGAGCAATCGCATTCCCTGGCGCAGCATCATCGACCGAATCTGCGAAGGCATCGCGCCAAGCGCGAGGCGCATCCCGATTTCGCGCATGCGACGCAGCCCATGAAACGCCATCACGCCGTAGAGGCCGACGACCGCGAGCACCAAGGCGAGGACCGCAAAACAAACGAGCAGGAAACTCATCAGCCGCGGCGTGGCCCACGTTTCCTCGACCCGTTCCTGCATCGTCTTGAACTCGAACGCCGGTTGCGCCGGATCGAGTGACGCCACGATCTGCCGCACGGGTTTCTCGAATGATTTCGGCGGGAGCGCCGTGCGCAGCAACACCACCAGGCCAGTCTGCGGATTCTGGGTCATGGGAAGATATGCCTGCGGCAAAACGGTGACTTCTTCGAAGCCGTAAACCTTCAGGTGCGGCACGAGGCCGACGACGGTGCGAAATTCTTTCGCGCCTTTTTCTCCCGTCGACATCCGGATGCGTTTCCCGACGGCTGATTGCCCGGGAAAATATCGATCCGCCAGGAGCTGATCGATGATCATGACCGGCGCCATGCTCCTGGTGTCACGTGCCTCGAACGGCCGACCGTGCAGGAGCGGCGTTTTGAGAGTTTGGAAATAGTTAGGCGTCACCACTGCCATCTCCACCGAGGGTCCCTGGCCCGGCTTCGGTTCCGGCGCGCCTTCGGGCAGAAAACCCGTCTGCCATCCCGTCATGAGCGGCGGATTGGAAGCGAGCGCGGCATTTTCCACACCCGGTAACGCCGCCAGCTTCTGGAGCAACGCGTCCGAAAAATTCGCAACCTTGCCCGGATCGGAATAAGCCGGCTCCGGCAGATCAACTCGCGCCGACAATAACAGGTGCGGATCGAAGCCGAGTCCCAGCCCGCGCGCATTGGCGAAACTCTTCAAGACCAACCCAGCCGCGCTCAGCAACACGAGGGTGAGCGCCACTTCCGCGATCACGAGCAGATCACGCGAGCGACGTGCACCAGCCGATTCCGAGCTCCCACGCTCGCCTGATTTCAGAGCGAGTTGAATGTCGGCGTGTGAGGTGTGCCAGGCCGGCCAGAGACCGAAAAGAAGACTGCTGCCGAAAGAGAGAGTGAGCGTAAAAGCAAGCACCCAACCGTTGAGCGACAACTGCTGAAAGCGCGGAACACCCGGCGGCGAAAGCGCCAACAAGAGATCGCGGCTCCAGGC
>JBDTCM010000191.1:0-7876 GCA_039923575.1 Chthoniobacterales bacterium | reverse complement strand
GACCTCCTCGCTTTCCTTCTGCAAATGTGGTTCCAACAATTTTGCGACGGCTTCCGCGGCGATCATGGTTTGACCTCCGGCTTGCATTGCTTCTGACAACGCCGCCTTCAACTGCGCGTGGCTGAGTTGGAGGGGCTCCGGGATGGAAAGCTCCACAGGTCCGCGAGGCGAGAGCTGTGTTTCGCCGTCCGCAAAGCCTTTGCTCGTTAGGCGCAACCGCAGGTAATTGCCAATCAGAATCGCCAAAGGATGAAAGATCGACTCATCGAGCCAGGCCCGGAAAAGCAGCCGCTCGGCGAAGCGGGCGTGCCTTGGCTTGCCCTCCTCCCGCGCGGCCGCGACCAGACGTTTGATCGCGGAGAGAATGGTCGCATGTTCCACCCGCAAGTCGTGCAGGTCATTCTTTAACTGGTCGATCTGCGGAAGGACCTCGGCCATGTCACGGCTAAATCCTCCACGCGCGAGAGGCGCCAGAAGCCCGAGCGGTTGCAACACATCCGCTTTCTCTTTCGCGAGGTGCGGGAGGAGGATCGCCTCGAGCAACGCGGCGGCGTCGCCGGTCTCTCCGCCGGAATCGCTCGCCTGCCGCAGCGCCGTGCAGATCGCTTCTTCCCGCAACCGGAGCAGCTCTGGAATCTCGATTTTCATGTCATCTCACAAGAGGCCGCTTGAAAGCGCGGGGGAAGATTCTCGAGTTCCCCCCGGAGGCGTTGGTTGAGAGCTTCCTGTTCCACATCATCGAGCAGTGCGTCGGCCCACTGATAGACCTGGGATTCTTCGAGCGCGTTGTGCGTCTCGAGCCGCTGGCTGACGCGCGTCATCTGCCCGCGCACCGTGGCCAGAACCGGCGCTGCATCCTGCCGATCGCCGCGCCGCAGCTCCCGCAGTTGTTTCATCGCCGCCGCCAGTTCGATCATGAAGAAATCGTGGTCGGCGCGGAGCCGCATGATGATCTCTCCAACGGTTTCCGGTCCTGGAACATCGGCGGCTTGGCGCGGTCGTTGAGAGGCGTCAAGCAGAGTTGGAAACAGATGGATGTTTTCGGCCCGAATGTGAATCGCGAGGCGCGCCCAAAAGCGATCGAGATTCTTAAAGCTCTGCTCGATTTCGCCAGCAGTGAGGGCGGAGAAAACGCTGGCCAGCGCCGCGTCGAGTTCCGAGTGATCGTGCGCCAGGAGCATGTTGGTTACCCACCCAGAATGAAAGGGGGAACGGTCATGAAACGGCGAGCGCGGAAACAGCGAGCGCGCGCGGGAAGAGCACGTTGTTCTCCTCGTGAATGTGCTGATGCATGTCCTTCTCCATCTGGCGCAGACTATCGCAAAGCGCGCGCCAAGTGTTGCAGGCCCAGTCGGGCGGCGTGTAGTTGTCGGTTAATTGGTTGAATTGAGCCAGCGCCGCCCCGGTGCTCAAATGCTCGGACTGCAGTTTGTCGAACTCCATTTTCAACCCGGAAACCGCGGCCGTTTTATCTCCGTCCGCTGCTTCCAATTTGCGGATCGCCGGAAAGACTTGTTCGTTTTCCTCCGCGGTATGCTCGGAGACCTTGTCCTTGAAGGTCTCGAACAAGCGCCGCACATCCAACAGCCGCGGGTCGGCATCGCCATGGGTGGCGGCGACTTTCTTCGTCATGAAATCAAGCCGCGGGAATTCCTCGCGCAGATAGCCGTGATGGACCCGCTCGATGTGATCGCACAGCTCGCTCAAGGTGAGGGTATCGGGATCGGCCTGCACTTCCTTCCCGCCGTTATCGAGCGCGGACAACATCGCGACGACGGTCGCGGGGTCGAGCTTCTTGGCATGGCAGGCCTCGGCCAGAGACTTTTTCCCGCCGCAGCAATAGTCGATTCCGAGGTTTTCAAAAATGCGGGAACGGGCCGGGAAAGCGCGCACGATTTCTCCGACTGAAGTTTCAGGAGTGATATTTTTCATGGTGTGGATTTGTGGAGAAAGAAAACTAAACCCCTAAAGCTGTATTTCCAATACATTTTTATCGAAACCCGGCTCTTTTTGCTCATCGTGCTTTTATGAAAGAGAGATTGAAATACGCGGAACTGGCGCCTCAAGGTTTGGAGACCCTCGCGCCGATCGAAAATTATCTGCATCAGTGCGGGCTCGATGAACGGCTCATCGAACTCGTGAAAACCAGAGCGTCGCAGATCAATGGATGCGCTTATTGCCTCGATATGCACACGAAGAATGCCCGCGCCAATGGTGAGACCGAGCAGAGGCTCTACGCGCTCAACGCCTGGGGTGAAACCCCGTTCTTCAGCGAACGCGAACGGGCCGCGCTGGCGTGGACCGAAGCCGTAACGTGCGTCAGCGAAGGACACGTTCCCGACGACGTGTACGAGCTGGTTCGGAAGCATTTCGAAGAGAAAGAATTGGTCGATCTCACCCTAGCGGTGGCGGCGATCAACGCGCGCAACCGTCTCGCGATTGCGTTCCGGAAAGTGCCGGGGAGCTATCGTCCGCCAGATCGCAAAGCCGCGAAGGCAGCCTGAGATCTCTACCGGATGGCCCCGATTGATCCAACGATAAGCGAGACCGGCATCATTGACCTCGTCTGCATCCGTTCGGTTCCGGAGACCGTCGAGCGACTTGAAACGCTCTTGGAATCCAAGGGTATTAAAATTTTTTCACGGATTGACCATGCCGCGGAGGCTCGAACGGCCGGTTTGACGATGCGCCCCACGGTGCTGTTGATCTTTGGCGATCCAAAGATCGGCACTCCACTCATGAATCGGCACCCATCCATCGCCCTTGATCTGCCCACCAAAGCGCTGATCTGGGAATCAGCGGAGGGCAAAGTCTGGTTGAGTTACAACAGTCCCGAATACTTGCAGCAACGTCATCGTCTGGATGCGCCACCTCTTGGCGCGATCATCGAATTACTCCAGACTGCAAGGCGGTAGGTGAATTCAGCTCGTTGCATAAATGCCTCGCTTAGCCAGGCGATGATTATAACCGAAACCGATCGCCAGGAAGAGGATCATGACGAGCGGAGCGATGATTCCCTCGCGCGTTGGGAAAAGCCCGAGGACCTCGATCCGGGGAAGACTCGACAGCGGATGGACCGGTAGATAACCGGCTTCCTGCAACGCCGCGCCGCCCTTGCCGGCGAGCACGACAGCCAGCAGCGCCATCCACCCGGAGCTGTAAGCGAAGAACCTGCCGATGGGCAGCACCCGCCCGTAGCGCAGCATCATCCCGGCAATCGCGAGCACGGCGAGCACCGCCGTCGCTCCCCCCGCCAGCACCGCTCCGCTATTTCCCTGATTCCAGATCGCGGCATAGAACAGGATCGTCTCGAACACTTCGCGATAGACGACGATGAACGACAGCCCGAAGAGCAACCAGGCCGAACGGCGCTTGAGCGCGTGGGTCATCTGACTACAGATATAGCATTGCCAGGCCTGCGCGTTGCTCTTGCGGTGCATCCAGATGCCTACCCAGAGAAGGATGACCGCCGCCAGGATAGAGCCAAAGCCTTCCGTTAGTTCCCGGCTGGCGCCGCTGATTCCGATGAGATAAGTACCGACGCCCCAAGTCAGCACGCCCGCCGCCAGCGCCAAAATCCAACCGCCGTGGACATAGGGCAGCGCATCCTTGCGCTCCACCTTGCGCAGAAAGGCGAGCATCGCGACCACAATCAGAATCGCTTCCAGTCCTTCGCGCAGGAGGATCGTGAACGCGCCGAAGAAGCTTGATCCGGCCGACGCTTCGTTGCGTCCGAGAGCGGCTCCCGCTTGGGCGAACAGCGCATGAAGAGTATTTCCCTGGCTGCGCAGTTCGTCCAGCGGAGCCCCTTTGACGATGCTGGCGCGTAGTAATCCCATCGCGTCCTCGATGCGGATCTTGAGCGCGTTGTCGCGTACCGCGAGAATCGGTTCGACCGGCTCAAAACCGTCGAGATAGGCCGAGAGCGCAAGGTCGGCCGCAGCTTTGCGACTACCGTTGGCGTAGGCGGTCAACGCTTCATCCACTCGGGTCTCGGCAAGGGTGAGCGGGCTAGTGGTAGGTTCCTGCACGACATCCGGGTGGCGACGCAGATAGGCGGTGACGCCATCGGCCCTGGCTTCGCCGATTTCGGTAGCGAGCGAAGCCGGCGTCATGCCCACCAGTTTCTCCAAGTTGATGCCGGCGCGCAGCGCGGCGTCCTTCTGCCAGACGCGCCGGCCTTCGGCCACAATGCTTTCGGGATACGCGAAAGCGCTGACATAAAGCGCCAGGTCCCACCGATCCTGCGGCGGCAGTCCGGCGAAGCTGGCCATGCTCGTGCCGGGGAGTCCCTGCTCGATCACCTGATTGAGCGCGAACACGCTGCGCTCGCGGGCGCGGCTTTGGTCGGTAAACGCGGTTGGAGGCGGGACCAGCCCGATGCCGGCCGGACCTTTGCCATCCCCGTCCGGGCCGTGGCAACTGAGACAGTTCTGAGTGAACAACGCTCGCCCGCGCGCCAAATCGGGCGGCTCCAACGGCGCGAGCGTCACTGGATAGGCCTTGACGAGATTGGCCGCCAGCGCGCGTGCCGTCGTCGCGACTGTCCCCTCCGGAGCTTTAGCGGCGATGAGCTTTTGCAGCCCGGCAGCCCGCAGTTGCAGGTCGGCCTTGGCTCCGGACGCGGGCAGCCCGGCAATCATCGCGTGCGCGGTGGCCGCGAACTCGGTCATTTCCGCGAACTCGGTCGGGCTGATCACTTCGCCGTCCTGGACTGCGCCGCGATAGTCCACCGCTAGATAGTCCAGCAGTCGCCACGCAGTTTACACGGCGGTTGTCTCGGCGCGGGC
The DNA here is from genome assembly GCA_039923575.1 of Chthoniobacterales bacterium. Lineage (GTDB taxonomy): Bacteria > Verrucomicrobiota > Verrucomicrobiia > Chthoniobacterales > UBA10450 > Palsa-1392. Next base: position 3,086 of record JBDTCM010000191.1, on the reverse strand, counting down.
CGGAGAGACAACCAGCGTGGCAGCCAATAACAACAGGATGAGAATACGATCAATCATGCTGACGCTGGGAGCCATCCAAAACGTGCGTTTGATCGAAGGCACTCGGCCTCCCTCGTGGACGTTACTCAAAATTGGCATCGGATTTGGCGATACGAGCAACGTTATCCCACTGAAGCTGCATCACCAATACATCTTTAGCTTGATTTTCCTCCCTTCGCTCCGGAGAATGACTGCCATGCAGGTAAGCGCCTAGTCCGACTATTCTCTCCGCCTCCTCATGCACGTCGCGCTGCGTAGCCCGCTCCGGGTGACGGTCGATGAAGTGGCGGAAGCGTTCGGAATTTCGCGCCATCATTTGGTCAAGATCGTGCATGACCTCGGTCGCCACGGCTATCTGAAGACCTATCGCGGAATCGGAGGTGGCTTTACCCTTGCGCTCCCTCCGGACAAGATTGGCGTCGGCGACATCGTCCGGCTGGGCGAAGAAAGCGAGACGGTGATCGAATGCAAAGAAAGGCGGGAAGGGCCATGCCGTATCCGATCGGTCTGCCGCTTAAAGGGCGTGCTGGATGAAGCGGCGGCCGCCTTCTTCGCCGCGCTGGACCGCTACTCGCTCGCCGATCTGGTAGCGAAGCCGGCGCAGTTACGGCATGCGCTCGGACTTTGATCCGCAGCATAACTCGCGATCGCAGGATTCGATTCTGTAGAACCAAGTTTGCGGCGCGATCAGAAACCGAGCCGGAGCAATGGGCGCCACCAGGGAATACCGGCAAGCATCAGGAGGAGCGAGATGCTGTAGGCGATAGCCGGGCCGCGATATTTCATCAGATCGGTGCGGCCTTTGCGCGCGAGGGCGGCGCCGAGATGGGCGCAGATGACCGCCAGTAACATGAGCATGCTGTGCTCAACGGCGAAAAAGCGAAGCTCGTGCTGCTTCATCGCTTCACCGAAATTCGCCAGGGCCGCGCGCGTGATCGGGCTGGCACCGAAGTAGAGAAAGAGTCCGAGCAGGAACTCGATGTCCATCACGATAGCAAAGAGGACGCTGAACCGGCGAAGATTCGGGCCGGCTGGTTTGGCGCCGCTCCAGCCGGAAAAGGTGACGACGATCGCGGCCAGGGCAGCGGCCAGAGCCAACCACCGCACCGCATTGTGCAGCGCGAGCAACGGCAGATAAATGTTTAGCAACATTTCGTGATCATGCCGACTATCCGCTTTGCTGTCGAGCGCCCGTTGGCCAGCTTTGCTCGGGCATAAACTACCGGTTGCACAGTGTCGTTAGGGGAATTCGGCCCCACGCCTTTTCGCCACTTCACGACTGATCGTTGCCAGTTGTGGACTGATGTCATCGGACGGAAGTCGGATCTCGATAACGCACACGTGATTCATGCCGCCAGCGGCCCGGAGCGCTTCATCCAACTCGCCTTTGGTGGAGACCGTGATCGACGTGCCGCCACCGACGAGTTCACAAATTTTCGCGTAGTTCCACTGGGTCACGACATTGAAGCACCCGGCGCGGATTTGTCGCATCGTGCCGTAGCCGTCGTTGTTTAGAATGAGAATCACCGGATTGAGCCCAAGGCGCACCGCGGTGGAGATTTCGGTGCCCGTCATTTGAAACGCGCCGTCGCCGACCAGGACATAAGGGCGCAGGTCGGCCCGGCCCAAGGCGATACCGATGCCGGCGGGAACGGCGAAGCCCATCGACATGTAATAACCCGGGGCGATGAATTCCGCCTGGCGAGCGCTGCGAATCCCAACCGCGCCGAAGATGGCGTCGCCCACATCGGCCACGACGCAGCAGCGCTCGTCAAGATGGAGCGAGAGAATGCGGAAGACATCAGCGATCGAGAGCGGATCGGAATGTTCCTCGTTTCCCAGTGCCTGAGGGACCGCCTGCGGATTGGGATGACGAAAGCGTTTCGGGCGAATCCTGGCCCGCGCCAGTGCTACCAGAAAATCACGGAACTGGATCGATTCGTAGCGATGATATTGCACGGAGGTTTGCTCGGTCGTCGCCAACACCGTGTGCTTGCGATCGAGCTTGGCGGTGTAAAAACCCATGCTCATATCGGTGATGAACGACCCGAGCATGAGGACAAGATCGGAGGATTCGACGTACTTGCGCACGTGCTCATCGCTGCTCATCGCGCCACCATAGACGCCGAGATAAAGCGGGTGGTTTTCCGGCACCGCACTTTTACTCAAGAGATCGGCCGCGATCGGAATCTTCAGGCGCTCGGCCAGGCGGAGAACGATGGGCGCGAGCCGATAGCGCGCCAGCTCGACCCCGGCCAAAATGACCGGTTTCTTCGCCGCGCGGATCAACAAAAGTGTTTCCTCAACCGCGGCCGCGAGAGCCTGCGGATCGGATTCTTCGGGCGGCAGCAAAGCGATGGCCGTGGTCGGAATTTTGCGACCGACCATGTCGTGCGGCACCTCGATGTAAACCGGCCGTTTCTCACGCAGGCACGCCTCAACGCAACGCACGATCTCGGAAGCAGCCCGGTCTTCATCGAGCAGCACCGTGCTGGCGACAGTGACCTCATCGTAAACGCGTCGCTGCGTTTCAAATGTCTTCACCTTGTGATGGAGGAGCGGATCTTTCTCCCGATCTTTTCGACCCGGCGCACCACTCACGACGACGACCGGAGATTTCTCCGCATACGCACCCGCGATCGCGTTCAGGACATTGAGTCCGCCGACGCAATAGGTCACGCAGACCAGCCCGATGCCGTTGACCCGGGAATAGGCATCGGCCGCGAAGCCGGCGGACGGTTCGTGCGTCATGGTCACGCTGCGAATCTTCGACTTCTCCAACCAGGCGAAAATGGGCAGCGCGAAATCACCGGGCACCCCGAAGCTGTGGCCGACGCCCCGGCGATGCAGATATTCGAAAAGGAACTCGCCTAACGGCATCGTCGCGGGAAAGCCTTTGCCTCCTGCCGGCTTCTCATCACGCGCGTCACGACCACGCCTCTTTCCGTTGCTGGAATTATTCTTTCGACTAACGACCCTGGCAGAAGTCCGCGTTGAGTTCATCAAAGGTATCGGCATTGGTGCTGGCGCTCCTTCTTCATCTGTAT
>JBDTCM010000190.1:0-2879 GCA_039923575.1 Chthoniobacterales bacterium | reverse complement strand
CAAACCGTATTTGGAGGAGAAAATGTGGTTCGCACTTTTCTGGCTCCAGCCGCTGCGCGAGTTCTGGCGCCGCGAGTTGGGCGACAAATACTTTCGCCAGCTGCAGCGGATGATTCCCTACACCTGGATCCTCGATCCGACGCCGTTGCCGCAACACGCCGTTATTCCGCGGCTCGAGATTCACGACTGGCAGGAGGCGGCGCGTTTCAGCCAGAAAGAGCGCGATCTGCTTCTGAAAGTGAGCGGCTTCTCGCCGTTAGGCTGGGGGAGCCGCGGCGTGGCCCTCGGCTCCGATCTGCCCCATGCGGAATGGCAGCAGCGGATTAGCGACGCACTCGTTAGGTTTGGGGAGGAGCCGACCATCATGCAGCGCTTCCACAAGGGGCGCTTGTTCGATCATCCTTATTGGGAGGCGGAGACGAACGAGCTCAAGACGATGCGCGGGAGGGTGCGGCTTTGTCCGTATTATTTCGTCGAGGCGGAGAGCGTCACTTTTCGCGGAGCGCTCGCCACGATCTGTCCGGCCGACAAGAAGCTGCTCCATGGCATGCGCGACGCGATTCTCGTGCCGAGCCAGTTTGTAAAGTCGACCTAACGATGGAGGGATGGGCTCCGTCCCGTCCGAGAATCACGGACGCCACGGAGGGCGTCCCTCCAATCAAAGGCGCAGACCTTTTGGAATCAGGAAACGATCGAGCAGGTCGAACAATCCTTGCACGAGCAGCGCGAGGATTGCGGCGGGAATGGCGCCTTCCAGAATGGTGGCGTTGTCGTTCAGGTTGAGACCGCTCAGGATCGGTTCGCCGAGGCCGCCGGCGCCGATCAACGCGGCAAGAGTGGCGGTGCCGATGGTGATCACGGCGCTGGTTTTTATCCCGGCCAGGATGGTGCGCGAGGCGAGCGGCAGATAAATTTTGCGCAGCCGCGCTCCCGGCTCGAGACCGAGCGCCACGGCAGAGTCGCGTAGCGCCGGCGGAATATCCTGGATGCCGGTGGCGGTGTTGCGGACGATCGGCAGGAGCCCGTAGAGGAAGAGCGCGACGATCGCAGTCGTGGCGCTGATCCCGAGAAACGGGACTGGAACGAGGAGCGCCAGGAGCGCGAGTGAGGGAATAGTCTGAATCATCCCGACGACGGCGAGGATGGCCTGGCCCACCGCCCCCCCCCGACTGGCGGCGATGCCTAACGGCAGTCCGATCAGAATGGAGAAAACGAGGGAGATGCCCGCCAGCTCGAGATGACGGCTGATCCAGCGGAAGAGCTTCGGCGCGAGATCCTGGCGCGGGATAACATCGTTAGGCGCAGGTTGGAAGAAGAGCGAGGCAGCGTAGGCGTAATTTTTTGTCCGCTCCGCCGCGGCATTGAGTGCGGTCATTTTCGTCTCGTCGATGCGGCCGAAATGGTTCAGCGCGCTGATGGCGTGCGGATCGAGCTTTAGTCGATAAAGAAAGACGGCTTTGTATTCGGGGAAAAAGCGGAGGTCATCGCGCAAAACCACGAGGTGGTTTTCCTGGATTTTGGCGTCGGTTGAATACGCGTCTTTGACGTCGATCGAGCCGTGCGCGAGCGCGGCATAGCCGATGGCGTGGTCGATCCCGCTCACGTTAGGCATCGTTAGTCCGTAGCGCGCGGCGAGCGGGCGCCAGCCGTCTCGCCGGTCGAGAAATTCGTGGGTCAGGCCAACTTTTAGCTCCGGGTGGCGGCGCAAATCGCTGATCGTGTGAATGCCGAGGCGGTCCGCTTCGGCGCGGCGCATGACGAGCGCGTAGGTGTTGTTGAACCCGAGATCAACGGACATGCCGACGCCGAACTTCTCCAGCGCACTGCGCATCGCTTCTTCCGGGAGGCGCTCTTTTGTTTTGAGAATCTCCTCGCCGATTGTGCCGGTGTATTCCGGGTAAAGATCGATCTGCCCACCGCGGAGCGCCTGCCAGAGAATAATGGTGCCGCCCATTCCGGGGCGCTCTTGCACGGTGAAACCGGCCCGTTCGAGAATTGTTTTCGCGATCTCGCCCAGCACGTAGGATTCAGTGAACTTCTTCGAGCCAACGACGATCGGATCGGCGGCCAGCGCCGAGGTCGCAACCAGGCTGAAAAGCAGTCCGATTTTCAAAACGCGGCGCTCCTTTGCGCGTTGATGAACTCGGTCACGAATTCATTCGCCGGATGATCGCGCAGGTCCGCGGCGCTGCCGCGCTGCACGATCCGGCCCTCGTTCATGAGCACGATCTCATCGGCGAGGTAGGCCGCTTCCCTCATGTCGTGCGTGACGAGGATGGCGGTCTGTTTGAGGCGGCCGAAGATTTCCTTGAGATCGCGCTGCAAGGCCGACCTAACGAGTGGATCGAGCGCGCCGAGCGGTTCATCGAGGAGCAACACTTCGGGCGCAAGCATGAGGGCGCGCATCAGGCTGACGCGCTGGCGTTGCCCGCCGGAGAGCTCGCCTGGATAACGCTCCAGGGCGTTACGCGGGAACTGCGAGAGCGCGCAGAGTTCCTCGAGCCGCTGCTCCATCTCGGCCGCGGGGCGGCCCAGATGTCTCGACATCAGAAGAACGTTGGCGCGCGCGGTCAGGTGCGGAAAGAGGCCGCCTTCCTGGATGACGTAACCGACGCGCCGACGCACCGCTTGCGCGCTCGCTTCGGTGACTTCTTTTTTGTCGAACAGGACTCGACCGCGGTCGGGCGAAAGCAGGGCGATAATCAGGCGCAGAAGAGTTGACTTGCCGCAGCCGCTCGGGCCGATCAACGCAGTCGTTAGGCCGGGTTGAAAATCGAGATCGGTCGGGTGCAGCGCGGTTGTGCCGCCAAAACTCTTGCTGACACCGAGCAGTTGAACGAGCGGATCCATGGGGCCGAGTGCCGGGGTCACCGCCCCCG
>JBDTCM010000189.1:0-7719 GCA_039923575.1 Chthoniobacterales bacterium | reverse complement strand
CCAGCGTCGTATGGTTCACCCCTAACGAACGGCAGGCCCCGGAGATCACAGGATCGAAAGCGAGCACCTCGCAGCCGAACCCGGTCAGGATCTGCGCCACCACCTCGCCGATTCGGCCCGTGCCGATGATGCCGACGGTGCGCCCGCACAAATCGAAACCGAGCAAACCGTCGAGCGCAAAATTGCCTTCGCGCACGCGGTTGTAGGCCCGGTGCAGTTTGCGATCGAGCGCCAGAATGAGCCCGATGGTGTGCTCCGCCACCGCATGCGGCGAGTAAGCCGGCACTCGCACCACAGTCAGGCGGTGCCGCTCCGCCGCGCCCAGGTCGACGTTGTTGTAGCCGGCACAACGGAGTGCGATCAGGCGCGTTCCGGCGTTCGCGAGCTGCTCGATCACGACCGCGTCCAGGTGATCGTTTACAAAAATGCAAACCGCGTCGAAGCCTGCCGCCAGAGAGACGGTCTCCGCATTCAGCTGCGGCTCGAAGAATCGCAGCTCATGGCGCGAGGCATTGGCCGCTTCGAGAAATTCGCGGTCGTAAGCTTTGCTACTGAAAACAGCGACTCTCATTCGATCTGTTGGAAGAGTCGCTCCGTATCTTCACCGCGACAACGCTCTGTTCCTGAAGTCATGACCGAAGCCGCGCTCGCCGCGAGCCCGAGCCGAACAGCGTCGCGCCACGAATAATCCCGCGCCAGCCCGAGCGTGATGCCTGCCACCATGCCGCCGCCCGGTTCATTCAGCACCGGACCACAACGCACGGCTCCCCAACGCGGTTACAATTCCGAGCAGTCCTTTCGGATATTGTAAGCGCGCGCCGATGCTCTCGAGCGCTCGAGTAAGTTGCACGCTCGCCCACGACATCACGCCGATGGACGTCGCAAACAATGCCAGCGCGGCCCAGAGCGGCATGAGGAAACGATGCGCTCAGGAACGACGTCGCACCAGCAGCCACGTCGCTCGGCCTTCGCTCACGATTCGCTCAACCAGGCGCGCGCCGCCTCGACTTGATCGTGCGAAAAATAGCGCACTGTCGCGGTAGTGAATGGCTTGCAAAAAACCGCCATCCCTTGCTGCCATTTCGTTTCCCCGACCATCGCCAGCCGGTCGAGGTCGCGAAAATGCCGCGCCCCAAACTTGGTATCTTCCCACGCCGCGCCCGCCGTCCAGCCGTGGAAATCGTGCATCACTGCCAGCATCCGGATTTTGCCGTGCGTCTTGATCGCCTGATCGACCACCGGCACAAACGTGCCGTAGTCCTCCTTGACCAATTTGCCCGTCAAAGAGACTTCCAGGATCCGGCCGCCGTTTGTTTCTTTCAGTTCGATTGCCATATCGTGTGATTTCAGGTTTCGCTTAGCCAGGCGCGTGCCGCTTCAATTTGATCGCGTTCGAAGTAACGCACGGTGGCGGCTGTGAAGGGCTTATAAAACTCGATCATCCACTTCTTCCAAGTCGTGTCGCCCACCGACGCCAGCCGGTCGATAACGGAAACGTGTTTGACGTCGAACTTGATCTCATCCCAGAGCGCGGCCGCGTCCCAGCCATGAAAGTTCACCAGATCGTAAAGCAACCGGAGCGTGTCGTGCTTTTTTAGGAGGCGTTCAAATTCTGCCACACACTCCTGATAGTCGGCATGGGTTAGTTTGCCGAGGACCCGCACTTCCAACACCTGTCCGTCCTGCCGAGTCGTGAGTTTGAGTGCCAAAATCTAATCTCCCCTATTTCCCATCTTCCGCGTAGGCGTTCATGCCGCCCGCCACGTTCTCGACTTCCTTGTAACCGCGCGCCCGCAGCAAGCTCGTTGCAATCGAGCTGCGATAGCCGCTCCCACAGATGATGGCGATCTTGCGATCGTTAGGTAACTCCGGCAGTTGTTTTGCAAAGGAGGAAAGCGGCGCATGGCGCGCGCCTTCGATGTGGCTGCTCTTCCATTCCGTTGGGGTGCGCACATCGAGGAGGAATGGGCCGTTGTGGTGCAGACTTTCCCGGAGTTGCTGCACACTCATCTGCTCAAGCTTCTCGGTTTGTGTGAGTGCGCTGGCCTTGATGTAGCCCAACACGTTATCGAAGCCGATCCGAGCCAGCTCGAGGCGCACCTTGGTGGCATCGGTGGCCGCACCCACCACGAGCGCGATCGCCTTTTCACCGGGGATCATGAAACCGGTCCAGGTGGAAAACGATGGACTGCCCAGGCCGATGTTGATGCTGCCTGGAAAATGCCCGGTACCGAATTGGCCCGGCGGGCGCACGTCGATCACGACCGCGTCGTCTTTGACCGCGTGCTTCAGCTCCTCCTCGGTCATTTCATCGAGCGGCGGGAGCGCGCTGAAAGGCTCGGCGCCCTCCAGGTTCACGGCGACGTCATAAGAAAAGTAGGCGGGCCGATCGGGCAGATTGTCAGTCATTTGCCTGACGAACTCGTTCCGGTCCTTGATTTGCATCGCCCAGTTCAACTTCCGTTCCTGGCCCACGAGTGAAAACGGCGCATCCGAAATCGCGCGCCCGCAGAGCGAGCCAGCGCCGTGCGCGGGATATACCTTCACGTCATCGGGCAAAGTGAAAATCTTCTCGTGCAGCGAATCGTAGAGCTTGCCCGCCAGCGCGCTCGGATCTTCATCGGCGTCGCGCAGGTCTGGGCGGCCGACATCATTCACAAAGAGCAGGTCGCCGGTGAAGACGGTGGTCGGTTGTCCGTTTTCGCGGACGAGAAACGAAAAGCTGTCCGGCGAATGGCCCGGCGTTTCGAGCAACTCGACCTCGAGCGAGCCGATCCTGACCCGGTCGCCATCCTTCGCCGCGACGTGCTCGTAATGGACCGGCGCGAGATGCGAGACGTATACTTTCGCCTCGGTGCGTTGCGCGAGCTCGCGGAAACCGGACGCGAAATCGGCGTGCGGATGGCTGTTGAAAATGGCGACAATCTTGAGTCCGTTGCGCTTCGCTTCCTCGAGGTAATCCTCGACGTCGCGTTTCGGATCGACCACCGCGGCTTCACCATCCGCGCCGAAAAGATAGGAAGCATGAGCGAGGCCTTCGACAAAAAATCGTTTTAGAAACATGGTGTGATCTGTTGGTTGAGATTCCGTTAGGCAAAGTCACCTAAACCTTGCAACATGCCGCGCCCAGACCGTCGCGGCAAGAACCCGGGCCCAGCTTCTTTACCGTGCCACGGCTGCCTGCGACGGCCTTTCATTGCTTGTGAAAAGCCGGTCATTTCTTGAGCGCCAGGCGCGGCCCCAAGATTTGCCCTGACTTTAACAAAACAAGATGAGTTGACCACCCGGGCCGGTGCGACCATTCCTTCGTTCGGAGTCTGCATCATGAAAATCCAAAGCATTGTCTTTCTCGTCGCCGGCACGCTCGTCTTGACCGGTCTGGCCCTCGGATACTGGGTCGATCAACGTTGGTTGCTCCTCGCGGCCTTTGTCGGTCTCAACATGTTCCAGACTGCCTTCACCGGTTTCTGCCCGCTCGAGCGCATTCTCATAAGGCTGGGCCTTGGCCGGACGGATGAAGGCTGCGGCGCTTCCTCTCGTTAGGCGCTGATGCACCTCTCGCGTTCGCTTCTCATCGTCGTGGCCGCTTTCGGGCTGGCCGCATGTCATTCCAAAAAGGAAACTGTGCCGGAAGCGCTCCCGGCTGTTGCCGTTCAAACGGTCGTCGTGGCCAACGAGGCGCGACCTTCCACCGAGGAAGTCGTCGGCACCGTGCGGGCGAAATTGCACGCCGCGATCGAAGCCAAAGTGAACGCGCGGATCGAGGCGTTGCTCGTCGCTCCGGGACAAAAAGTGAAAGCGGGCGAGCTCCTCGCGCAGCTCGATGCGCGCGAGATTCAGGCCAAGCTCGATCAGGCGCTCGCCCTGCGCGAACAGGCAAATCGCGATCTCGCTCGCGGGCGCCAACTACTCGACAAGAAATCACGACCCAGGCGGAATTCGACGGCGTGCAGGCGCGGGCGCGGGTGGCCGACGGCGTCGCGCGAGAAACGGAGACGATGCTCGGCTACACCAAAGTCGTTGCACCTTTTGACGGAATCGTGACCCGCAAGCTGGCTGATGTCGGCAATCTCGCCACGCCTGGCAAACCAATCCTCGAAATGGAAGACCCGGGCGCGCTGCGTTTCGAGGCCGATGTGCCGGAAGCGCTCATCGGTTACATCAAACTCGGCGCCAGACTTCCCGTGCAAGGCAGCGCCGGCGCCGCGCCGATCGAAGGCACCGTCGTCGAGGTCGCGCCCGTCGCCGACGCCGCCAGCCGCACCTTTCTCATTAAGCTCGACCTGCCCGCGACCGAAGGCGCGCGCAGCGGACAATTCGGCCGCGTCTGGGTGCCGACCGGTGAAAACAAATCGATCCGTGTGCCCGCGTCGGCGGTCGTGACGCGCGGACAAATGGAGTGCGTTTTTGTCGTGGTGGATCAACACGCTCAGCTCCGCATTGTCCGCAGTGGCAAGCAAACCGACGGCAAAGTGGAGATCCTTGCCGGACTCAACCCCGGCGAGCGGGTCGTGAGCGAAAACGCGGAATCGTTACGCGACGGCCAGCCCGTCACGCTCAAACCATGAGCGAGGACGAACCGCGCCCGAGCGGTGTCGCCGGCCGCATTGCGCGCGCCTTCATCGATTCCAAGCTCACGCCGCTCATCATTGTCGCCGCGGTGCTGCTCGGCCTCGGCACGATCATCCTGCTCCCGCGCGAGGAAGAACCGCAGATCAAGGTGCCGCTCATCGATGTCATGGTAAACATGGCCGGCTCGAGCGCGAAAGAAGTCGAGGAGCGCGCCACGCGGCCGATGGAAAAACTGCTCTGGGAAATCCCGGGCGTGGAATACATCTACTCGACCTCGCGCGACAGCGAGAGCCTCGTCATCGTTAGGTTCAAGGTCGGCTCCAACCCGGAGCAGTGTCTCGTCCGCCTCACCGAAAAGCTGCGCTCGAATTTCGATCGCATCCCGCACGGCGTCGGCATGCCGCTGGTCAAGCCGAAGTCAATCGACGACGTCCCGATTCTCGCGCTCACGTTTCACAGCCCCGAAAGCTTTCGGGGTTATGATCATCTCACTTTGCGCCGGCTGGTGGCGGAAGTGGACGACGCCGTCAAAGCCGTCCCGCTCGTCGCGGAGACAAACATTATCGGGGGCGCGCGGCGCGAGGTCCGCGTGTTACTCGACCCGGTCCGGCTCGCCTCGCGCAATCTCAGCGCCGCCGGCCTCGTGCCGATGTTGCAGCAGGCCAACCGGCAATATCGCTCCGGTGGCCTAACGACGAACAACCAGGAATTCGTGATCGAGACCGGCGCGTTCCTGACCAGCGCAAGGGACGTCGGCAACGTGGTCGTCGGCGTCTTCGGCGGACGCCCCGTCTACCTGCGCGAAGTCGCGCAGATCGTAGACGGCGCGGAAGAACCGTCGAACTACACCTTCTTCGGGCACGGCGCCGCCCGCAGCGCCGCGCCCGATGAAGAACCGGCCGTCACCCTCAGCATCGCGAAGCGACCGGGCGCAAACGCCATCTCCGTCACGCACGAAGTGCTGCGCAAGATCGAGACGCTCAAGGGCACGCTCATCCCGCGCGACGTCACCGTCTCGATCACGCGCAACTACGGCGAAACCGCCGCGGAAAAAGCGAACGAGCTCCTCCTTCACATGGGCATCGCCATCATCGGCGTCTCGCTTCTCATCTGGCTCACCCTCGGCTGGCGCGAATCGATGATCGTCGCGCTCGCCATCCCGGCCACGCTCGCGCTCACCCTCCTCGTTTTTTATCTGCTCGGTTTCACCCTCAACCGCATCACGCTCTTCGCGCTCATCTTCTCCATCGGCATCCTGGTCGATGACGCGATCGTGGTGGTGGAAAATATCGTCCGCCATTTTCATCTCCGTCAAAACAAAGGCCGCAACTGGGCCGCGATCGCGGTCGAAGCGGTCAGCGAAGTCGGTAACCCGACCATCCTCGCTACCTTTGCCGTCATCGCCGCGGTCCTGCCGATGGCCTTCGTCGGCGGATTGATGGGACCCTACATGCGGCCGATCCCGATCGGCGCGAGCGCGGCGATGGTCTGGTCGCTCGCGATCGCGTTCATCGTCACGCCGTGGGCGTCGATCCGGATTTTGCGCTGGGGGAAGAAGTATTCCCAGCTGACGAAGGGCACCGCGCCTAACGAGCCGCAGAGCCATTTCGCGCACGAGGAGGATTTCTTCACCCGGCCCTATCGCCGCATGATGGGACCGATGATCGCGCAACCGCGCTGGCGCTGGATCTTTCTCGGCTCGATCACCGCGCTCCTTCTCCTCGCCATGGCGACGGTCGCGTTCGGCTGGGTGAAAGTGAAAATGCTGCCCTTCGACAACAAGAGCGAGTTCCAGGTCATCCTCAACATGCCCGAGGGCAGCTCGCTCGAACGAACCACGCAGGCCGCGCGCGAAATCGCCGCCGCCGTCCGCGTCGAGCCCGAAGTGACCGACTACCAGATCTACGCCGGCGTTTCCGCGCCCTATAATTTCAACGGACTCGTCAGGCACTACTTCCTCCGCCAGGGCGCAAACGTGGCCGACATCCAGGTCAATCTTCTCCCCAAAGGCGAGCGCAGCGCGCAGAGCCACGACATCGCGAAACGCGTGCGTCCGCGCATCGCGGAGATCGCCGCGCGTTTCGACGCCCGCGTCGCGGTCGCGGAAGTGCCGCCCGGGCCGCCGGTATTACAGACGCTCGTCGCCGAAATCTACGGCCCTAACGAACCGGATCGCCAGGCGCTCGCCCGCCAGGTGCGCGACATTTTCAAGAGCACGCCGGGCGTGGTCGATGTCGATTGGTATGTCGAGGCGGATCAACCGAAGGCGCGCTTCGTCATCGACAAAGAAAAGGCCGCGCTCCATGGCATCAGCGCCGAAACGATCTCGCAGACGTTGCGCATCGCCGTCGGCGGCGAGTCGGTCGATCTCCTCCACCTGCCGCGCGAGAAAGAGGACGTGAACATCATGCTCGAGCTGCCGCGTTCCTCGCGCACCACGCCGGATGAATTGCTCGCGTTGCGCGTCCGCTCCGGCGACGCGAATGCGCTCCCCGAGCCCGGCGCCACCGGGGCCGCGCCGCTCATCCCGCTGCGCGAGCTGGTCCACATCGAGCAGACCACGACCGAGAAAAGCATCTACCACAAAAACCTGATGCCGGTGACTTATGTGATCGGCGACGTCGCCGGCGTCATCGAGAGCCCGGTCTATGCGATCCTGAAAATGAACAAGGCGCTCGCCAAACTCGACACGCGCGCGTTCGGCGGCGACGGCACGCCGGTGCAGATGTACAACGCCGTCCAGCCGTTCACCGAGGCGAAGCCCGCGCTGAAATGGGATGGCGAATGGCAGATCACAATCGAAGTCTTTCGCGACCTTGGCTCCGCCTTCGCCGTCGTCCTCGTCCTCATTTACGTGCTCATGGTCGGCTGGTTCCGCAGCTTCATCACGCCGCTCGTCGTGATGATCGCGATCCCGTTCTCACTCGTCGGCATCCTGCCCGCGCACGGATTGCTCGGCGCATTCTTTTCCGCCACCTCGATGATCGGGTTCATGGCGGGCGCAGGCATCGTGGTGCGCAATTCCATCATCCTGGTCGATTTCATCGAGCGACGTGTCGCTGAAGGCATGCCGCTGGCCGAAGCCGTGGTCGATGCCGGGGCGGTCCGTTTTCGTCCCATGCTCCTGACGGCGATGGCCGTCGTGGT
>JBDTCM010000188.1:0-7987 GCA_039923575.1 Chthoniobacterales bacterium | reverse complement strand
CGGGGTGATGCAACGAAGTTGCGGGGACGGGTGCGTTCCCAAACGGAGTTTGGGAACGAGGAGGATGCAAGAGGTCAGAGTTAACTATCGACCGCTCGTCGGGGCCGTTCCGCTCCGAACAGATTCTTGACCAATAGAGAATGCGATTCACACTTCTGGAATGAAATCACTTCGAAGTATTCTTGTCGTGTCAACGATATGGCTGACCACCTCTGCCTTTGCGCTGGCGGGCAATAGTGCGAGTGGGGCGATCAGCTTCAAAGCCGCCAAAGGGACGGTGAAATATGGGTTTCTGGTCCGCGGGCCGGATGAGATGGACCCCAGCAAGATCATCCTGCGAATCTATCTGTCGAGTGTCGACATCGGAGCGAAGGTCAAAGCGGCGAAGACGTTTTCCGACGCCGATATGGCGCTGGAGGATGGGATCCAGGTCGATTTCAGCGATGCCAGCCATCTTGGCTACGCAGTCCGGTTGAATCACGAGCTCGTGCAATGTTCCGGTGGCACGGACGGGGAGGCGTTCACGCTCGCCACGAACAAGCCCGATCATCTCGCCGGCAAGTTGCATATCGATGATTCGGCGTCCGATGGCCCGAAGGTCGATGCAACATTCGATCTCGCCCTCTTGAAAACGTTCACGAGCGCGCGTTAGGGCATCCGAGGGGCCGGCAGGAGCGCACCGCTGGCCGAAAAATCGGTTGGGGAAATCGCCCAAGGGATGGAATGGTTTCCCTCATGGCCACGGAACGCGATTACGTCCTCGGGACGCACGAGGAGGAAATTGCCCGACTCGGATTGCAGCATCGGGTCTGGCGCCCGGTGGTGTTGGATTGCTGGCAGAAAGCCGGCGTCACCATCGGCAGCCGTGTGCTCGACCTCGGCGCCGGCCCCGGCTATGCCGCCGCCGACCTGGCCGAGATCGTCGGCCCGACCGGCAAAGTGGTCGCGGTCGAGCGCTCGGCCAACTTCGTCCGCGCCCTCGAAGAAAGATGCCGCATGCGATCTCTTCGCCATGTTGACGTGCACGAGCTCGATCTGATGACCGACAAGCTGCCGGAAGGTCCTTATGACTTCTCCTGGTGTCGCTGGGTGGCCTCGTTCCTAAGCGACCCGGCGTTGCTCATCCGGAAACTTGCCGGCGTGATGCGCCCCGGAAGCATCGCGATCTTTCATGAGTATGCGCATTACCTGACTTGGCGTTTTATTCCGCGGTTGCCGAATCAGGAACGCTTTGCCCAGGAGGTAACGGCCAGTTGGGCGGCAGCCGGCGGGAAAGCCGATGTCGCCCTCGACCTGCCTCCCTTATTGGCGAAAAACGGTTTCGTTGTCCGGTCAGCACTCCCGCGTATTTACTGTGTCGGACCGAGTGACTACATGTGGCAATGGCCGGTTTCGTTTATTGGCATCGGGTTGGCCCGACTGCAGGAGCTCGGTCGCATCGATGCGACCTTTGCCAAAACGGTGATTGAGGAAGTCAATCAGGCCGGAAACAATCCGGAGACGCGCGCGATTACTCCCCTTGTTCTCGAGATCGTGGCTGAGAAGCTTCCCTGACTTCGTCGCGCTGTCATGCCCTGGACGTTATCGCATCCGGCCGCGGTTCTGCCGTTACGGCGCCTGACTCCGCAGCCGCTCGATTTTGCCGCCCTCGTCTTTGGCAGCATGACTCCCGACATTGGTTATTACATTGACCGGTTCGACCTGGCGAACCTGGCCCACACCCTCCCGGGTAGCTTCATCGCCTGTTTGCCCACCGGCGTGATCATGCTCCTGGTCTTCTATCTCTTCGCGCGGCCAGTCTGTTATGCGCTCCCTGCGCCCCATCGGCAATGTCTCCTGCCACTTTGCCCGACCTTTCCTACTTCCGTTAACCGCTGGGCAATCATTTTGTTCTCTCTTCTGCTCGGCGCCTGGACGCATAATTTCTGGGACGCTTTCACCCACGAACACGGCTGGTTTGTCGAACGCAGCCCGTGGTTGCAGCAGCCGGTCTTGCAAATCACTTCGACCACGGTCTACATGTTCCTCGTCCTCCAGGAAGTGAGCACGGTGGTTGGGTTTGTGATTGTTGCTCTGGTCTATTGGAGATGGCTGCGGCGGCAGAGTCCGGTCACGAGTTCCGAGAGCGACCGATGGCGCTATCTCTTTTGGGGCGCCATCGTTGGATTAACAGTTGCGATTTCGTTCCCATTGGCCGTGCACGACGCCTCTGCCGCGGCGCTTCATGGCTTCCTCTTCTGCCGCTCCGTCGTCTTCCGCGTGGCGATTTACTCGCCCGCCGTGGCCGTTCCCCTGGGTTTGATTGGTGCCAGCGTCATCTACGCCCGGCGCAGCCGGCAGCCCCAGGCCGATTGCAAAGCAAAGAGGCCGCTGCGCTGACCACTGTCCTCCAGCTACTTATGACTTATTTTCGGACGACCAACTGGACAGGCACGGAAACCGCTCTAAACTTGTCCACGATGAAGATGATCCATGCACTAGCCGACTCACCGATCGCCGGGGAGACTGCATAGTCGCGTTTTGATCAAAGCTTTCGCGCCGCCCTGTGCGTCGCTCTGAAAGTCAAAGTTTTCCCCGCGGCATTTCACCTCGGGTTATCGAGATCTCAAGATCCCGGTATCGCAATCACACTACACAAAACATATGAAATCATCATCGCTTCAAGACCGCATCGAGCAGACTTCCCGTCATGACGGGCGCGCGACCACCGTCAAACGGAGCTTTCCGCAAACTGATTACCACTACCAGGCAACGCCACCGGCCTCGGCGGCAGCGTTAACTGACAGCCATCCCTCGCTCGCGAATTACGAACGGGAGCTGCGGACCTTCCGCGAAATTGGCAAGCCAGTCCTCGGCTCCCAGTTCAATTGGCAGTTCGCGGTAGAGACCGTCGTGCTTGGCCTGGTCGGCGCCGCTATCGCCTGGTCTCTCGTTTCCATGCTGATCGCGTTCGCGGTCGGCTAAGCCAACTTTTGCCCCAGTCTTCGGCGGAGCGAGCGGCGATTAACTTCGCGCGCTTGCTCCCGCCTGCCTTTACGAGCAGGCTTGCCATCTTGTTCTTCGCTCTTCCTTGCGTCGTGGGCAAAGTTTTGCCCGGGCAGGAAGGGCCCGCGACATCTTTGTCATGAATACCAAATACGACGTCGTCATTCTCGGGGCTGGACATAACGGCCTCGTGGCGGCCTCCTACCTGTCACGGGCAGGCTTGAGCGTTTTGTTACTGGAGAAGAACGACTACGTCGGCGGGGCCACAACTTCGCAAAAAGTCTTTCCGGATTACGATGCCCGGCTTTCCCGTTACTCTTACCTCGTGAGTTTGTTCCCCGACAAAATCATTCGCGATCTCGGCCTCAATCTGGAATTGCGCCGGCGTCAGATCGCTTCCTACACTCCCTACCAACGCAACGGCCGCAACGGCGGGCTGCTCCTGAGCAATGTCTCGGAGGAACTAAACCGGCAATCGCTCAGGGAACTGACCGGCAGTGAGGCGGAGTTCGCAGGGATGAAACGATTCTATGGGCTGGCCAGGGCTTTCGCCGATCAGGTATGGGACACCATGCTCGAGCCACTCGTGGCCAAGGCGGAGTTTCGGCGCCGCTTCGACCAGACAGAGATAGGACGCGAGGCGTGGCGCAGCCTGGCCGAGGAACCGCTCGGCCTCGCGATCGAACGATATCTCCAGGATGACCTGGTTCGCGGGATGGTTTTCACCGACGCGAAGATTGGCGTTTTCACTCACCCGCATGACGAGTCTCTGCTGCAAAACCGCTGTTTCCTTTACCACCTGATTGGGAACCGGACCGGCGAATGGAGAGTCCCAGTCGGAGGAATGGGCAACGTTGCGCGCGAGTTGGAAGAAGCGGCACGCAAACACGGAGCCGAGCTGCGGACGGCCGTGAATCTGAGCAATCTCGACCTCTCGGGAAAACGCAAGGTGATCGAGTTGGAGTCCGACGGCCAGGCACAGACCGTTGAAGCTCGTTACCTCCTCGTCAACTTCGGCTCGAACGTGCTGGCAAAGCTGCTCGGTCGATCCTACCAACCGGACGCTACGGACGAGGGCTCCGTCTTTAAGATCAACATGCTGTTGCACCGCCTGCCCAAACTAAAGGACCAGGAGCATGCGGCGTCCGACGCCTTTAGCGGCACCTTCCACATCGATGAGAGTTACGAGCAAATGCAGGTGAGCTACGAACAGGCGGCGGGAGGCCAGTTGCCGGATCTACTGCCCAGTGAAATCTATTGTCACACCCTGACTGATGACAGCATCCTCTCGCCCGAGCTCCACGCGAAAGGTTTTCATACATTGACTCTCTTCGGGATTGATACCCCCTACCCCTTGTTCGCCGAGAAGAACGTCGCGATGCGGGAACGGGCGCAGGCACAATTTGTTACGGGAATGAACCGCTGGCTAGCTGAGCCGCTGGAGGATTGCCTGGCTCGGGCGCGCGACGGCAGTTACTGCATCGAGGGAAAGAGCCCGGTCGATATCGAAGATGCGCTCGGACTTTATCATGGGAATATCTTTCAAACCGCCCCGACGTTTCCCTTTACCGAAAGGGAAGAGCAGGTCGGGCAATGGGGCGTCGAGACGGAGTTTGATCATGTCTTCCTTTGCGGATCGAGCGCCCAACGTGGGGGCGCCGTCAGCGGAATTCCCGGGCACAATGCCGCGATGAAAGTGCTGGAGTGCTTGAAAGCAGAGACGGCCTAACGAGCGCTCGCCCGAACAATGAAGGCGGCGGAACGCGGAGCGATAGTCGCTTTCATTCGACCGTTCTCGACCGTGATCGCAGCGGCTGAGAGTTCCTCGGTATAGGACCCATCGATTAACTCGGGACCAACCATGAACTCGAGGTTAGCCGGTTGATTGGCCCGGTTGAAGACGCACAGCACGCGATCCCCGAACTGGACGCGGATAAAGGCGAGAACTTCCTTTTCCGCCCGCAGCGTGCGCCGGCTGCCATAACGCAACGCCGGGTGACGGTTCCGAATCTGGGTCAGCTTCTCGAAATTCTCCAGGACGCCCCGCTCCGGAACACTGACGTCGTCGCCGAAGCGCATGTCGCGCCGGTTATCCGGGTCCCCCGCGCCGGTCATCCCTAACTCATCTCCGTAGTAGATCATTGGAACTCCGTCGACGGCGAGGATAACGGCCTGGGCCAACTCAATCTTTGCATAGTTCGCCGCCTCATCGACCGTCGGCGGCCTGGCCCAGCCTATTTCTTCTTCCTTCGTGCCGTTCGGATCGGGCAGGTCGCCGTCCGCGTAGGCCATGAACCGGCCCTTGTCGTGGTTTCCAATGAGGGGCGACATGAGGCTCTCTTTGCCAAAGGCGCTCTCCGAGGCATCCAGGGCCGCTTCGAGCTGATCGAGTCCACCTTTGTTTTCCGCCAGACAGTCCTTGATCGAATCATAGAGCGGAAAATCGAATTGGCCGTCCAGCATGTTCGGACCCACAAACGAGTCAATCCCGGCACGATCCTTAAAGGTTTCGCCTACGAGGTAAAGAGGGCGGCCGCGTTTCGCCTCGACCTTCTGGCGGAGGGCACTGCGGAACTTCCACCAAAAATCAGACGGGATATGCTTAACCGCGTCGAGCCGAAAGCCGTCGAGATCATATTCGTTCGCCCACCAGGCGGAGTTATCGATCAAAGCGGTCACGGCGGCGGCATTGGCAAAGTTGAAGGTCGGCATATAAGGCTCGAACCAGGTCGTGAACTGATAGTCGTCCCAGCGTCGCAGGTTCTTCGTCCCATCCGGGAGCTCAAGCGTGCCAAACCAATCCCGATGTTCCTTCCACCACGGATGCTCGGCATGGACGTGATGCAGGGCAAGATCAGCGATGACTTTCAAGCCGTTGTCGTGCGCGGTTTTGATCAGAGACTTCAGCGCGCGGGCATCGCCAAAATGTGGCTCGACTTCAGTCGGCGAAATCGGCCAGTAGCCGTGATAACCGGTATACCAGCGATGCGGCTCGGGATACTCCTGGTAGGGCACCTGTGGATTCTTGTTCAACGGCGCGATCCAAACCGTGTTGACGCCCAGCTTTTTGAAATAGCCGTCGTTGATTTTCTCCTCGATCCCGCGCCAATCGCCGCCGTGATAATTGGCGGGCGCTCTCACGTTCGGATTTTTAATTGGACGATCGTTGCTCGTTCCAGAACCGATCGGTCAGCGCATAGTACATGATCGCGTCCTGCCAGCGGAAGGTCTTCGCCTCACCTAACGAGCAACAAACGACATTGCTTGCCTGGCCGGTCGCATCGGCGGCGATCACGCGAACCCAGGTGGCCGCGGGCAATTCCGCGAACGGCACGTTGATTTCGGACGACGTCACCGCTGCCGGCAGGAGCCGGGTTGAACCATCCGGCAACTCAGCCACCACCGAGGTCGAGCGAATCTCGCCAGCGCCTGCGGAATGGATGAGAAGTCGGTCGGGCGCCAGTTGGTCGGCATAGATGGAAAAGCGACTGCCGCCCGATGCGCGCGCCTCGACCTTCAGCAGCGAATTGTTGCCGCCAAAACCGTCCGGCTCATGGATGGGATTGTCCGGGTCGGTCGTCCAGCGATCATCCACGATAAACTTATAACTGTAACTCCCGGGCTCGAGCGGAACGGTGACGCGATAGACCCCGCTCTCGTCGACTCGGGGGGGTGTGGCTTCCTTGCTCCAGCCGTTAAAGGAGCCACCGACTGTAACCGTCGCCGGCTTGCCCGCTGGATGGTAAACGAACTCATGCGCCTGCGGGCTGCGAACTGCGAGTGTGATCACCCCCTCTTTCGATTCCGCACCGTCGTTCACCTGGAAAGGAAGATCGATCAAGCCATGTGCTGCCGGCTCCACCCGAATCTGCAGCTGGAGACTCGCCTGATCAAAGCTGACTTGAAGATCCTTTGCGCCGGTGGTTTGAAAACGCGAGGTCACGGTCGGTTGATAAAACCGATGGAGATCGAGCGTGACGGTCGAGCTCGGGGAGACGAACTGCACCGGGACGGGCCCGAGAAACAGGTCGCCCGCCGGCGCGGTGAGGGCGCAGAGGAGCGCGATAAAGACGCTACAAGCCGTTCCAAAAATCCGGCTAGCCGGCGAATTGGAGGGACGACCTCCGTGTCGTCCGTGTTTCAGACACGGACGGGACGGAGCCCGTCCCTCCAGCGCTGGTTACCGATTGTAGGGTCCGCTGTCTCAGCGGATTTCCCAGCGTGTCGCCCATCCCAGCCGGTGCGCTGAGGACAGCCCCGAATGCTTTCGGGGCTACAGCGTGACCGCTTTGCAACAGCGCCAGATGTCTTCTAATTGGCCGAGGCGGTGATTTCAAAGAAGTAGGCGGTGAGCGGCGCGAGTCCTGGCATCGCTAGTCCGTCCGCGCCACTCAAGGATGATCGGTCAAGGACCAGCTCGAGGTTGCCGGCAAGGCGCTCCTTCAACTGGAGTGTGGCGCCGTCGTTAGGCGCGAAGCGCAGGAAGTCGATCGCCTCCCGGGGAAAAAGCACCCGGGTGCCTTTCAATTCCTCCTTTGGATGCAGATTCACGACCGCGAGAAAGCGCTGCCGCGAGATCGGATCGAAGCGCAGGAAAGCGTAGAGCCAGTGACCTCCGGCCGGTTCCGTTCCCACCTGGCCGTAGTTCGGATTGCCGTTGTTCGCGGGATTCAACCCGAAGAAAGCGCCATCGCGGAAGGCGGGTTCGTTCGTGACCGCAAGGAGCCGACCGTAACTCTCGCGCAACTGTTTCTGGTCTTCGGATAACTTGCCGCCATCGTACTTATGCCCATTCGTCCATTTCACTAACTCCGGCATCGACCAATAATCGAAGATCGAAGTGCGCGCGTCATCGCCACCGAAGCCTTCTTCTCCGGCGGCCGGTTCGCCGACTTCCTGACCGCTGTAGAGCATCAACGAGCCGCGCCCGGCACTGTAAAGGATCGCCGCGACCGGCGGCCCGATCTTCATTCCGATGCCGCCCCAGTTGTTGCGGCCAGCG
>JBDTCM010000187.1:0-5482 GCA_039923575.1 Chthoniobacterales bacterium | reverse complement strand
GAGTGGAGGAGCCGTCGGCGGTGCCACGGTGAATCGTGACATGTTCGCGGATGATATTGCGATCGCCGATTTCCACGGAGCTCTTCGTGCCCGGCTTGAAACCCAAATCCTGTGGCGTGCCGCCGATGATCGCGCCGTGTCCAATCACGTTTTCCGCGCCCAGCCGAACCGCGCCCTCGAGCACGACATGCGATTGCAAGATGCTGCGCGGACCGATTTCCACCCCCGCCCCAATCAAAACGTACG
Source organism: Chthoniobacterales bacterium (assembly GCA_039923575.1). Classification (GTDB taxonomy): domain Bacteria; phylum Verrucomicrobiota; class Verrucomicrobiia; order Chthoniobacterales; family UBA10450; genus Palsa-1392. The sequence continues at coordinate 5,236 of JBDTCM010000187.1, read as the reverse complement.
GTCCGATCTCGACCTCCTCGCCGAGACGAGCGGCGGGATCGATGATGGCGGTCGGATGAATCATCAGAGCACGCCCATTTCCTTAAAGCTGAAATATGGGAGCCGGCCCTCGGCGGGCGCGCCGATGATGACATGGTCGAGGAGTTTGATCTGCAAAAGCTCGGCCGCCTCCCGTAAACGTCTCGTTAGGCTGTGGTCTGCCTGGCTGGGGGAGGGATCGCCCGAGGGATGATTGTGCACGACCACGACCGCGTAGGCGGAATAAATGAGCGCGGGCCGAAAAACGTCGCGCGGATGGGCAATGCTCTCATTGACGCTACCTAACGAGACGTCCTCGACCCGGATGAGGCTGTAACGCGTATCGAGCAGGACGCTCCGGAGCGATTCCTTGTGCAGGGCGCGCATCTCCTGGCCCAGGAGCTCGTAAATTTGCTCCGGCGTTTCGATTTTCCGGCGGACAAAGCTTTCCTGCGCGAAGCGCCGGCCCAGACCAAAGGCGGCGGCCAGTTGCGTGGCCTTGGCTGGACCAATTCCCTTGATCTTTTTCAGCTCTTTCACCGTGCAACGACTGAGCGCGCCCAACGAACCGAATTCTTCGATCAGGTGTCGCGCCACCTCGACGGCGTTGGCTCCAGCCCTCCCGGTACTCAACAGGATCGCGATCAGCTCCGCGGGAGTGAGCGCGTCGGCCCCGCGTGCTTCCAGTTTCTCGCGCGGCCGGTCCTCCTTCGACATTTCGCGAATTTTTAGCTGCACCGTCATTTCACTCGCGGGGAAGTCCGGCGTCCGCCAGGGAGGTTAGCCGCGCAATTGTTCGAGCAGCTCGTGCAGCGCTTCGCCCAGACCGAAGAGCGAATCGACGTAACGGTTGCTGGCCAGCGGCGCGAGTTCCGCTTGCGCGTCGCGGATTAATTCTGCCGCGGTTTCGATCGAGGCGCCGAGCGCGCCATTGGCGGGCGAGCTGTGCAAAAGCGCGGTCACTTCCTCGAGTTTCCCTTCCAGGACCAGAGCGCAGCAGCGCTCGCGATCAAAAACGGAGGCCGACTCGAGCAAGGTCAGCACAGGCAGGGTCAGCTTCCCTTTGCGCAGATCCGTCCCGAGGGTCTTGCCGGTTTCGCTTTCCGTGCCGGCGATGTCGAGGCAGTCGTCGTAGATCTGGTAGGCGGTGCCGATCTTGGCGCCATAGTTTTGCAAGCGCCGGACGATTTTAGCGGGCGCGCCGCTAATCGTCGCTCCCAGTTGGGCCGCGCAGGCGAAAAGCGAACCGGTTTTCATCCCGATGATCCGGAAGTAATCCTCGCGCGAGAGTTGCAGATCAAAACGCCGCTGCGTCTGGATCATTTCCCCGGAGCAAACTTCCGTCGCGGTCCGCGCGATGGTGCGGCTGATATTGGTGTCCTCGAAATCAGTCGCCAGATTAAGGGCATGGGCGAAAAGGACGTCGCCGAGGAGGACACTAAGCGAGTTGCCCCAGCGCGCGTTGACCGTCGGCTGGGAGCGGCGCCGCTCCGCGTCGTCCATGATGTCGTCGTGCACGAGGGTGGCGAGGTGGATGAGTTCGACGATGACGGCGAGGTCGAGGTGGCCCGAGCCTAACGAACCGGTCGCGCCGCCACTAAGGAGCGCGACGAGCGGGCGCAGGCGTTTGCCGCCGCCGCCGATCGCGTAGGCGACATAACCTTCAATCGCCGGATCGAACGCCGTCGTTTGCGCAGTGATGCGCCGGTCGACTTCGTCGAGCTGGGCCTGGACCGGTTCAAAGACGCGACTCAGCGGGCCCGCCACGCCGTTGGCGGTGGCGGCTGAGTTCGCGGAAATTTTCACAAGCGCAGGATAGAAGGTCGGCTTTTAATGTCAAAGCTACACACAGGCCCACTAGCATCGGCGGAGCCAGTCGTCGGTGCCATACTTTTCGGTGGCCAGCTGCGCGCTTCGCTCGAGCACTCGTGGCGGCATCTCCATCCGCTCGATCTGGTCGGCCAGCCCGCAGGCAAATCGCTCGCGAAAGGATACGGAGAGGTCGGGCAGCTGGATGCTGCCCTGGTGAAGAAAACCGCCGCGGGTGCGACGTTGGGCGGCCCCGGCGATCTTGTGGCCGAGGAGCATGACGTCGTCGCGCACCGGATTGGCAAAGCAGGCCTCGGAGATTTTCGGCTCGGCCTGGGTCGCCAACTCCGCCTCCTGGCCTTCTACCCGCAGGGCATCGCGGATGGCTCCGTGCAGTGCGGAATAGATCGCGGTTGGGCCTTGGGCGGAGACGGGATCGGTGGCCGGCGTGATGAGCGCATAGGTCAGGTCTTCGCCGTGCCAGACGATGCCCCCGCCAGTCCACCGCCTAACGACGTCGCGCTGCTCCATTTCCGCGGCCACGTCCGCGAATTTTCCGAAATACCCGAAGGAGAGTGAGGGCCGGCTCCAGCCGTAAAAACGCAGGACCGGTTGCGGTGCCTGTGCGAGCAGCAACGCCTCATCGAGCGCCATGTTCAGCGCCGCGTTTGCTCGTTCGCGGTCGTCGACCACCAGCAGGCGCTCAAACAGCATCGGCCACGATTTGCTCGAGTGCCGCACGCGGATCCGGCGCGGCCGTGATCGGTCGTCCGATGACGAGAAAATCCGCGCCGGCCTTGAGCGCTTCCGCGGGCGTCATGGTGCGTTTTTGGTCTCCGGCGGGAGAGCCGGTCTGCCGGATTCCTGGCGTGACAATTTTGATTTTCGCGCCGTGCGCAGCGCGAAGCGGCCCGAGTTCGTGCGGACTGGCGACGAATCCCTGGACGCCACTTTCGACTCCGAGCCGGGCGAGGCGCAGGACCTGTTCCTCCATCGTGGTAACCACCCCGACCTCGCGCAACGTGGCGTCGTCGGCGCTGGTCAGGACGGTCACTCCGAGGAGGAGCATTTCTGGTCTTGCCGCGCGCACCGCGGCCTCGATCATGGCGCGACCGCCGCTCAGATGCAGGGTGAGCATTTCCACGCCTAACGAGCCGGCACTTTCGACGGCGCGGCCGACGGTGTTCGGAATGTCGTGCAGTTTGAGGTCGAGAAAAACGCGTCCCCCGAGGTCGCGCACGGCGCGTATCATCTCCGGGCCGGCCGCGGTGTAGAGCTGCAATCCAATCTTGAAAAGGCCGGGGTGAGGCGAAAGCTGGCGGACGAGCGCGAGCGCCTCCGCCCGCGTGGGCAGGTCGAGCGCGACGATGATGCGCTCGCGCGGGTTGATTTCAGCGGCTTGCCAGTTCATCCGGTTCCACACAGGGTTGCGGGAAGGTATGCAACTTTTTGCACCGGCGAAGATCAATTTATCATTCAGGATTCTGCAGCGACGCGCAGATGGCTTTCACGAGATCGAGACTCTGATGACTCCAATCTCGCTCTGTGACGAGCTGACGATTGAGCCTAACGAGCCGGGCCTCGCTTTTTCCTCCGACGATCCCACTTTACCGGCGGGCGATGAAAATCTGGTGGTGCGGGCGGCGCGGGCCTTTTTTGCCGAGATCAAAGAAGAGCCGCGCCTGCGGATCGCGCTGCGGAAAAAGATTCCGCATGGCGCCGGGCTGGGGGGCGGGAGCAGTGACGCGGCGAGCACGCTGCTCGCTTTGAATCACCTGCATGAGGGGAGATTGGCGCCGGAGCGCCTAACGACCCTGGCGGCTGCGCTCGGATCGGATGTGCCGTTTTTCCTGGGGCAAAGCGCGGCGCGTTGCCGCGGGCGCGGAGAGGTCGTCGAGTCGGTGGCTCCGTTGCCGGCGATGGCGTTGCTGCTCTTGAAACCGGAATTTGGCGTGCCCACCTCGTGGGCCTATCAGCAGTGGCAAGATTCACGGGAATTGCCGGGCGTGGACTTCGGACCGCAAACGGTTGGCAGGCTGACTTTGCAAAATGATCTCGAGCGGCCGGTTTTCGAGAAGCATCTTTTTCTCGCGCGGATGAAGGGTTGGTTGCGGGAGCAGCCGGAGGTGGCCGCGGCGCTGATGTCGGGATCGGGTTCGACCATGTTTGCGGTCTTGCGGGAGGCGGCGGAAGCAGAGGCGCTCGCTTCGCGCGCGCGGTCAGAATTGGATCCGCAACTTTGGACCTACACCGCACAGTTGTAGACGCGCGGGTCTGCGCGTTCATTCGCGGGGCGGGGGAGCGGCGGAGGTTGCCCCCGCGCTTCGCAGCCTCCGGCTCGGAAGACTTACGGCTCGGAGAGAGCGAAGCGTCTACAACAGCAACCGGTCGAGATGATCGACGCAGATCTGCGACCACGTTTCCAAACTCTCGCGCCGTTCCTGCAACTCGGCTTTTGTCAGGAAACCAAGGTTGGTGATCATCGCTTCGCGTTTTTGTACCTTCGGTTCCTCGAGTCGGAAGACGTGGACGACGCCCAGATGAACACTCCCGACTTCGGTCGAATCGTCGTTCAGAAGCGCGACGATGCGGTCCTCAAACGGCGTCTCGATCTGCACCTCTTCATTGACCTCGCGCTCGACCCCGGCGCGGTAAGCCTGTTCGTCCCAGGCGAAAAGCGATTCGTCCTCGTCGTTCATGTGTCCGCCGATGCCGATTGAGCCTTTCGCGACGAGGCGCTGCTCACCGGCTTTTTTCCCACGGACGTAATGCAGGACGCGATCGCCGCAGGCGAGAAGGGCGTAAGGGATGATCTGTTTGTGGGTCGGATCGTTCTCCGCGCTCGCGCGGGCGAGAAAGTAGTTGTTCCCGCGCGCGAGCATGGCATCGAGGTAACGCTGGGGCTCGAAGTTGAGGCCATCGAAACTGCCCAGCTCGTCGAAGAGGGCTCGCCTGACGACGAGCACGTTTTCGTTAGGCGCGGCCATCCGGGGCTAGAACGAAAACGTCACTCCGACCTGCGGCCCGAGGAGGTTGAGACTCGGGTTGGGATCGGTCTGGCCGGCGTTGGAGAGGTGCTGGTAAAGGACGCCGACGTTGATTTTCAAGTGGTCGTTGACCAGATAATCGACGCCCGCCGCGCTCAGAATATTGAAGGTGAAATCCTGCCCCTGGCCGTTCCGAAACGCATCCGTGCTGTCGATCCAGCCGAGGCCGACGCCGCCCGAAGTATAGGGCTGCAAGCGCCAGCCGGGCCGGACGAAGACGTGGCGGAAGCCCATCGAGATGCCAAAGTAATGATTCTCCGGCCCGCGAAAGATCGGCTCGGCCATGCCGAGGAGATAGACCTGGTTGTAACCGCGAAAGATGCTGTCGTCGTTGCGATTGACGCCCCAACGGAGGCGGGCGG
>JBDTCM010000186.1:0-9682 GCA_039923575.1 Chthoniobacterales bacterium | reverse complement strand
CATTGCTCTGGTTGGCGATGCGCTGCTGCCCGATCAGTTTCTTTTTCGCCCGCGCCAACTCTTCGCTCGTTAGGCCCGAGGCGGCCAGCTTGCTGATTTCGTCGAGCAGCGCCGCCTGCACGGGCTCCAGTTTCTCCGGATCGGTCCCGAGATAAAAGGCGAACAGACCGGGAACGAGACCCTGCATCTGGCTCGCCCCCACGAAATAAGCGAGACCCATTTCCTCGCGAATCCGCACAAAAAAACGCGAGCCCAGGTCGCTGCTCGCCTCGTCGATCAGTTCGAGCGCATAGCGATCCGGACTGAACATATCCACGCCACGATAGCCGACCATCAGGACGCTCTGAGTTTTCTCTTTCGTTTCTTCGACCGCTATCGTTTGCGTGAGTGGTCGTGACGACGGCGTCTGAGTCAAGGCGAGCTCGCCCGGTCGAATCGCGGCCAGCATCTCTTCAAACATTTGCTTCACTTCGCCAGCGCGGACGTGGCCGAAAACCGAGATCACGCCATTTTTTCCCACGATATAGCGATCGCGAAAAGCGAGCAGATCCTTTTGCGTAAGTTGGGCGACGGCCTCGGGCGACCCTTTCCCCCGCAGCGCGTAGGGGTGTGGGCCGAAGAGAGCCGTCCGCAGGATGTTACGCGCGACCGTGGTGAGGTGCTCGTCTTCATCGCGAAGGCCGGCCAGTTGCACTTCCTTCTCTCGCGCCACCGCCTTCTCCGACATCGTCGCGTGTAACAGCACATCGCAGAGCAACTCCGCGCCGAGACGCAAATCGGGCTGCGTCACCTCGAGTGAAACACTGAAGCTGTTGTTGCCCGCGTCGCTCCCAAGGTGGCCGCCGACCGCTTCAATCGTGTCGGCGATTTGCTCCGCCGTGCGCGTCTTCGTCCCTTTCACCAGCACCTTCGCCATCAGGCGAGTGATGCCATTGGTCGCGGGCGTTTCGGCGAGCAAGCCGCCCCGAAAAACCGCCACCATCGAAACGAGCGGCAGCCGCGCATCTTCCCTAACGAGAAGCCGCAAGCCATTGGAGAGCTCAAACTTTACCACTTCGCCCGCGGAAAGGACGGTCGCTTCGGTGGTCCTGGCGGCGAGGGTGCCACGCGGGTTGAGCGAGACTACCGTCAAATTATCCTCGACCAGATAACGCCGCGCGACCCGTTGGATGTCTTCGAGCGAAACCTTTTGCATCGTCTCGAGATAGTCGCGGGTAAAATTGAGATTCCGGGTCACAAACCAACTCGAGCCGAGATCGGAAGCCTGCCCGCGCATGGTGGTGAGCGAGCCTAACGAGTGACCGAGCGAGATCTTTTTCGCTTTCGCCAGCTCGGCGACGGTCGCCCCGCTCTCCTGCACTTCGGCGACGATCTGCAAAATCAGCCGCTCCGCTTCGATCCGATTTTCCGGCTCGAGAGTTGCGTCAATGCCGAGGACGCCGGGATCACCCGGCGTGTAGGAAAAAGCGGAGACACCAAAAACGAGACCGGCCTCTTCGCGCACTTTGCGATAAAGCCGCGAGCTGCGGCCATCGCCGAGGATGGTCGAGAGGAGATCGAGCGCCGGCACATCGGGATGGGTGATCTCCGGGACGTGCCAGGCGAGCGCGAGGCGCGTCAGTTCCGTGGGAAATTCTTCATTCACCTCGCGTCTTCCCTGCTGCGGCGGTTCCTGCGGGATGTAAACCGGCGCCAACGCGCGCGCCGGATAGGCGGCGAAGTATTTCTCCAGCTGCGCATAGACCTCGCCGGGATCGACGTCGCCGACCACGACAAAGGTGAAATTGTTAGGCACGTAGCGCGTCCGGTAATACTCGAGCACGTCCTGCTGCGTGAGTTGACCAAAGATTTGAATCTCGCCGATGACCGGCAGCCGATACGGATGCCGTTGGTAGGCGGTCTTGAACATGAGCTGGCCCATCATCCGATCGGGATCGTCGTAGCCCATCGCGAACTCACGCCGGATCACCTCCTGCTCCTTGCCGTATTCTTGCGGCGGGAGGGTGGAGTTCATCATTGCGTCCGACAGGATATCAAGCGCGCTCGCCACGCCTTCCTTCGGCACGTCGATCCAGTAGACGGTGCGATCGAACGAGGTGTAGGCGTTGATGTAGCCGCCCTGGTCCTGCACACTCTGCGCGATCGCATTGGTCGTGCGCGTCTTGGTGCCTTTGAAGAGCATGTGCTCAAGAATATGGGAAAGACCGGCGCCCAGGTGCCGCCCTTCGTCGATGCTGCCTGTGCCGCACCACGCCTGCACGCTCGCAACCGGCGCGCTCCGGTCGGCCTGCACGATAATGGTGAGGCCGTCAGGCAAAGTCCACTTTTGCGCCGTGCTCGGCGGAAAGGTAATCGCCGGCGAACTGGCGGGAGCGGCGGCGTTCAGCTCGGAGGTGGTCAACATGGCAGAAAGCCGAACCGGCGGCGCGCAGCAGTTTCGATCATGAAACTTTTGGCGCCGGAAAAGCGGGCGGGAAAGTCGGCGCCGGCGGCGTGGCCTCCGGGCGGAACGGCTTCACGAACGCGTCCTGAAAAGTGTAGACCGACTTGAAATCCTCGAGTGAATCCTGTTCCGTTTTTCCAAAAATCCCGGCCCCGATGAGGTTGAAAACCATGTGACCGATGTCCTCACAGCGCTCGATTCCCCAGTAGGAAAAAACGGTCAGCGCCATCGGCCCGAACTCCTTCACCGCATAAAGCCGCACGCCCTCGAGCAATTCCGGGCCGGCCACATGGCGGACCGCGGCGCCCTTCGATTTCTTCTGCTGCTTGGTGGTGTAATCGAGCGCGTCGCGCAGGAAGACATAGGCGTCGCGATGATAACGCTGGTCCGACGCGACGATCGAGTCGAGGGCTTCGGCAAATCCAATTTTCTGCATGGCAAAGGAACTGCTCAGGGAGAGCGAGCCGCTATGATAATCAGCAACCGCCCTCGGAGCAAATGATGTAGAGTAGGAAATGCGCTCGCTCCTTCTCTTCATTCTCGCCGCTTCGTTCGCGGGCGCTCGAACCCTGGCGGACGATGGGACGGCAGAGCGGCGCACCCAGGTGTCGCACGAGAAAATTCTCCAGGAACATCCGGCCTCGGCCTCGGCCCATCTCGCCTATGCCGAGTTCCTTTCCGAGAACGGCAATCTGCGCGCCGCCATCGTGCACTGGCGCGAAGCCCAGCGGCTGGACCCAGGAAACGCCGCCACTGCCAATTCGTTAGGGGGAGCCTATCTGCGGATGGGGCGTGCCGCCGATTCGGCGGAGCAGTTTTCTCGCGCGATCGAGCTGGCGGGCGGAAACGCCGCCTACCATTTCAATCTCGCGAACGTCGAATTCATGCTCCGGCATGATTTGAAGGCGGCCTGGAAAGTGGAGCTGCCCGAAGTGCTCCGCCGTGCCCTGGCCGAGTTTCGCAGCGCGAGCGAGCTTTCGCCTAACGATCTCGAGTACGCCCGCGCCTATGCCGAAACCTTTTACGGCGTGCCCGACCCGGATTGGGCGGAAGCGGCGGCCGCCTGGAAGCGAGTCCTCGCGCTCTCGCCCAAAGGCGATTTCGCTTATCTCCAGCTCGCTCGCGTCAGCCTGAAACGCGGCGACGCGAACGAGGCACGTCGCTGCCTCGCGAAGCTCACCGATACGCGCACTGAGGACTTGAAGCGGAAGCTGCTCGCGCAGGCCGATCTGCTCTAGCGCAGACTGGTTCAATTCATTTCCATCTCGATCGAATCGAGATAGACCGAGATGGGATCGCGCCGCCGCGGCTGCGCTTCGTCCGCCGCCTTGGCCGTCTCCAGCAGCTGCCGAAAGGCGCCGCTGACCTTTTTTACCTGGGTGGCTTCGTACCAATTCAGGTAGTCGTCGATCTCGTTCTTTTGGCGCTCGACGACCTGCCGGTAGCTCGCGACGCGCGCGAGTCGCGGCTGGATCTTGCCCGGCTTGCCCCGCGCGATCAGTTGCGCCAATTCGAAATGCTCCTGCACGATGGCCCGGTAGGAGGGATGCGCCAGAGCGCTGAGCAGTAAGAGCTGCTGCCCGACTCGCGCCAGGACTGCGCGATGCGCCGGCAATTTGCGGAAAACCTCATAGTCGCCTAACGAATGATCCTGCGTACTGCCGTCGGGAGCGGGGATGGAAAAACGCAGAAGTCGATCGAGGCGCGTGGCTGTTTCCGCCGCGCTCAGGGTTTCGTGGCGATCGCTCGCCGAGAGGCGCGCCACGCTCAGGGTCCACCACTTCGCCGGAGAACGTCCCAGCGTCTCCGGAAAATGAGCGCGCAAATCCGCCAGGACGTCGTTAGGGGCAGCCGGCAGATCAGCGATGAACTGGGCCAGTTTGCGCGGCCCGCCGGGCGCGTCGCGCAGCAATTGCAGGAAGGCCATGGCGTAAGCGTCGTGCAACTGCCGCGACGGTGCGTCGAGCTGCCCGCGCCGCTGCCGCACCAGATCCTCCAAGGGCGTGATCTTTTGCGCGCTCACCATCGTTTGCAGTAATTTCGCATTGTCATCGGAATCGCGCCCCGGCTGCAGTGCGAGCACCCCATCGACGAGCCAGTCCGGCGGCGTGACGTAGGGAGTCCCGGCGGCGATATCGCTCCGGCCGCGATACATCATTTCGATCAGGATCACGCGCAGCAATTGCCGTTGCACCTCCTCCCCGCGCATCTCGTCGGTCACGAGCAGATTGAGCTGCAGCTTGAGGCCATATCCCAACTGACTGAAATCGAGTTGCGCGGCGGGCGTATCGGGGACGTTGGCCTGCGGATACTCCAAGTTGATGATGAGAGCGGTTTTCCAATTGTCCCGCAGTTCGAGCAGGCGGAGGAGGTTGGCCTTCGTCTGTTCGGCCAGGTCGCACATCGCGCCACGCACCCGGGCGTCGGCACCGTAGACAATAAATTGCCGCGAAGTGCTGGTGCTGCGCGGCTTCCCGGCGGGAAAAGCTGCGCTCGCCGTCAGGCAGATGACGGCCGCGACCGAGGCGAAAATCTTGTGCGGGACAGGCATGGAAGCGCGAAAGGGGGACGATATGACATTTTCTCCCGCGGGAGAACGAAATAAAGCCGATTTGTGCTATAGTTGCGACAGCTCAATCAGGAGAAAAACAATGAAAATCAAACGCAGTCTGGCTTTGATAATGACGGTCGCTGGTTTACTCGCATTTGCCCTCCCGGCCAATGCACAATCCAATCGGCGCGGCGGCGGTAACTCCAATCGAGGCGACATGCGTCGCGGCGACGACGGCCGGCGCGGCGATTTCCGATTCAATCGCGGTGGCAGCCGGGTAAATTTCTTTTTCGGCGGCTTTGGCTATCCCTTCTATGGTTACCCATATTATGGCTACTCGTATTACGGATATTCCCCCTATGGCTACGGCTACCCCGTGGGCGCCTCCTACTCTTATGACCCGCGCGGCATCTACCAGGGTCGGGTGGTTAGCGGCGGTGGACGCAACGGATCACTCGCCATCCAGGTGCAGCAGCAACTCTCCGCGAGCGGTTACTACCGCGGCGAAATCGATGGCATCATCGGCGAAGGCACGCGGCGAGCGATTCGGAATTACGAACGGGCCAACAACCTGCCCGTCGATGGCCGGATTGACGATCAGTTGCTGGCCACGATGGGGCTTGGGTAGTTAGCCGTTTCTCTAGCGGGCGGTGACCAGTGTCACGGACTGGGGATGAAATTCGATGCTGGCGAGCTTCGCGACGGAGTTGCGTTCGCGTGCCAGTGAATCCCACGCCTTTTGCAGTAGGATATCGGCATACTTCATGAGGGCCGGATGAATTGGCATCCGCCCGATGTAGCCGCTGGTGCTGGTGCTTATGATTTTGCCGTTCTCGATCTTCACGCGGTAAGAGCTCCCGCAATAAATCGAATATCCAAAGAGCTGGCGTTCCATGTTAATCGCACAGACGCCTTCCTCGAAATGGACCAGGACACGACGCAGCGGAAAATACCCCTGGTTGGCGGGGCTATCTTTCCGCCGCAAGTTGGAAGCAATATAACTGTTCACCTGCTCCTCGTTATAAACCAGGGACGCACCCTGATGACTCGAGGTGGCCGAGACCATGTCCATGTTAATCATCGGCGCGAAGGTATAATTTTTGGCGGCCGGGGGCAGATCGGCCGGCAAAGCCATCACGATGAGAGCTGCCAGACAAACCGCGCCCAGCACAACTCTCGCCAACTTCAGAGCCGCACGCCTGACGGTGCCCTTCCCACCCTGGAAAATTTTCTTCAGGTGCTTTTGCGTCTGGACGTCAGGATCACCCAGGGCCGCGGCCGCGGGAACTAATTTGCTGCGATCGAGACGGGCGCCACAACTGTGACAGTAAATTCGCTCCGACTCATTCTCATGCTGACAATCAGGGCAGATAAGCTTGGTCACGATGCGGAGTCCTTTTTTGCTTTCGGTTCCGGTTTTTTCGCCGGCGCGGGTTTGGTTTCGGTCTTGCCGCCGGAGCTTTCTCCAGCGCTTTTCTCGCCGCTCGCCGGCGCGTCCTTCTTGGCGCCTTCCTTGTAGGAATTGCTGCGGTAGTCAGTGATATAAAAGCCGGAGCCTTTGAAAATCAGACCCGCGCCAGTGCCGAGGAGCCGTTTCACCTTGCCCTTGCCCCACCTGGCCTGGCGGCAAAGTTCCTTCGGGCAAATCTGGTAGACCTCGTCGCGCATCGATTGATAGGCATCAAAAGTCTGCCCGCATTTTTGACACGCGTATTCGTAAGTCGGCATGGTTTTAACAGTTAATCGAGGGACGGTCGCCAGTCTCAGCAAATTTAAGCAGAATTCAAGCCGCACCGCGGAGCCGCGGCCCTGATCGTGCTTTCTTGACATTCCCCGGGCACCCCGTTTAGTTGCGCTTCCCGTCGTGAAAACGTCTCGCTTTTTCTTCTCGCACCGCCCCTGGATGGGCGTCGTTTGTCTCGCTTGCGCAGCTCTCGTGAGCTGCGCGGAAGATGATCCGCGGCTGGCCTACGACACGCGGTATCTCGGCGGCGCCTATGGGAATGCACCGGTCGCGGCCAGTGCACCGGTAGATAATGTTTCGTATTGGGACGGCGACGGAGTTCCGGGAAAACCCTCGATCAAAATAAGTCTCGGTGAGCAGCGCGCCTATTTTTACAAAGGCGAACAGCTCGTCGGCATCTCGCAGCTCTCGACCGGCCGTGAAGGCAAGAACACACCCGTCGGTAAATTCAAAGTCGTCCAGAAAGATATCGATCACGCCTCCAGCGTTTACGGCGATTACGTCGACGCGACCGATAATGTGGTCGTGCCCAATATCGATAAGCAAGTCGACCCCAAGCCAGCCGGCACCCACTACAAGGGCGCGCCGATGCCTTATTACATGCAAATCGCGCCCGGCTTCGGTTTGCACGCGGGTTACCTGCCCGGCTATGCGGCTTCGCACGGGTGCATCCGCATGCCGGAATTCATGGCGGTAGATTTCTTTAACAACGTCTCGGTCGGCACGCCCGTCACCATTACTCCGTAACCGCGGACTCATCGGGCCGCAGCGCAGGGTTGCCCGCCGTCCCGCAGAGGTTACACTCATGCTCCTCGCGCATGATCCTCATCACTCAAGCGGCCGTGACCGACGCACAGATCGACCACATCGTGGCTCGAATCGAAGCGTTCGGCCTGCGCTCGCAGGTCATGCGCGGAGACACCCGCGTCGTCATCGGCGTGCTCGGCCCTGAAGAGCTGATCCGCGAAAAACCGCTCGCCGCCATTCCGGGCGTAGAGTCGGTCGTGCCGGTGATGAAACCCTACAAGCTCGTCGCGCAGGAAAACGGCTCCCTGCCCCCGCCCGTCTCGATCGGCGACGTAAAGATCGGCAGCGGTCAGCGCATCGCTCTTATCTCCGGGCCGTGCTCGGTCGAGAGCAGGCAACAGGTCCTCTCCATCGCGACCCTGGTGAAAAATGCTGGCGCCCGCGTCCTGCGCGGAGGCGCTTTCAAGCCGCGCACTTCGCCCTACAGCTTTCAAGGATTGGGCGAAGACGGTCTTCGTTTTCTCGCCGAAGCGCGCGCCGCGACCGGTCTGCCCATCATCACCGAGATCATGGATACGCGTGACCTCGCCTTGATGGAAAAATATACCGACTGCCTCCAGATCGGCTCGCGCAACATGCAAAATTTTGCGCTGCTCAAGGAAGTTGGCCGGAGCCGCTTGCCGGTCATGCTCAAGCGCGGGTTCAGCGCCACAATCAACGACCTGCTCATGAGCGCCGAATACATCCTGAGCGAAGGCAACCCCAACGTCCTGCTCTGCGAGCGCGGCATCCGTACTTTCGAAACGATGACGCGAAACACGCTCGATCTGAACGCGGTCCCGATCTTGAAAGCAAAGACGCGCCTGCCAGTCGTGGTCGATCCAACCCACGGGATCGGGCTGCGCGACTTCATTCCGCAGATGTCGCTCGCCGCCGTCGCCGCCGGTGCCGACGCCTTGATGATCGAGGTGCACGATAATCCGGAGCAGGCGCGGAGCGACGGCGAGCAGGCGCTCCAGCCGGAAGTGTTTCGCGATCTCGTGAGGCGGATTCGGGCGGTGGCCGAAGCCGTTGGGCGCGAACTCTAGCCGTGGCTCGATGGTGGCCGAGCGATCGAGCGGTGCGGAACTTCTCCAGCTAGTCAGCGCGTCGCAGCCGATCGCTTCGAAGTTGCGCGCGATTGCGGCGGGCGCGAGGCCGGTTTCCTTTTCCCACGTCGTCGCGGCGGCACGCTCATTTCTCGTTGCGGTCCTTGCCGGTGAAATCTCGAAAACACTTTGGGTGATCTGCCCGAGCGTGCGCACCCAGGAATTACTGCACGAAAGCCTGACGAATTGGCGGCCCGAGGCACTTTTCCTTCCCGAAGCCGAGTTTCTCGCGGTCGAAAACATCCTGCCCGACCAGGAGATCGCAGCCGAGCGCCTCGCCCTCCTCAGCCGGATCGAGACGAGCAGGAAGCGCCACCTCGTGGTCGCGACGCGCGCGAGTCTCGAGCAACCGGCACCACCACGAGGGGCGCTGCGCGCGGCCGCGTTGCGCCTGCGGCGGGGCGCGACGAAACCGCTCGAACGCCTTGCTGAGTCGTTAGGCGCGGCCGGTTACGAGCGCGCGCCGCAAGTGACGACGCGCGGACAATTTGCGATTCGGGGCGGCATTCTCGATGTCTATTCCTGGCAGGCGGAGCTTCCGATCCGGGCGGAGTTTCTCGGCGACGAGATCGAGTCGCTGCGCGAATTCGACCTCGATACCCAGACTTCGCTGCGCCAGCTCAATGACGTGGAGTTGTTGCTGGGCGCAGCGGACGACCAGGGCGGCAAAGTGCGCGATTACATTGGGCCGGATCATCTCCGAGTTCTCATCGAGGACGACGATGATGAGGAGGCGGAGATACGGATCTCCGAGGGATGGATCGAAAGCGAGGAGGCAGTCGAGGACTTCAGCGGCGCCTTTGTCGATTGCGAGATCGGAGAGTTCGACACCGGCGAGTTCATCATCGCGGAAGCGAAGCGGCAGCAGTTTTTTGCCCGCCTCGCGGAGTGGCGCGAGAGCGGCGCCCGGATCGCGATCTACTTCCAGACCGAAGGTGAAATCGAACGCTTCCGCGAAATCATGGCGGAAGCCAGGGTGTCGTTAGGCGGAATTGATTTGCTCGAGGGCACGCTGGCGCGCGGGTTTTGTTTCCCGGCGGCAAATCTCG
>JBDTCM010000185.1:0-7270 GCA_039923575.1 Chthoniobacterales bacterium | reverse complement strand
GCCGCTCCCCGGATGTTTCAACCACATCAAGACGACGTGGGTCACGGTCGGGGACGGCGCTGGCCCCGTCGCGCAGCCGAGCAGGAACACGCAGAGCGCCACCGTCGCGCCCCCTCCAAGTCGGCAGCGATTATTTCTTAAAGACGGTTTCATGGCCTGCTTGGGTTCACGAATTTCGGGCAAATCAGCGGCTTGGCGAACGTTTTCGGGGCGGTGCGAAAAGGAGCGGAGCGGGCCAGGGCACGCCCAAACTCCTTCAGGTCGATCTTCCCTAACGAATTGTCCTTCGCCTCCACCATCCGCTACGAGTGAAGAAGGCGCCAATGCCAGACCCGATTTTGCGTCAAGATTTTTTTGACCAGCAAGGCAAAATAAAGTTCCGCTTTTTTCTTGTGAGGCAGGGACTCGATTTCTACTCTGAAGCCGCAGGCCGGGAGGACAAATGCCGGGTGTGAATAGGATGTGAACAAAGTGAAGGCCTCAATTGGAACCGAAAGCATGAAAAGAAAAAAACAAATTATGAGACCAGCTCTGCTAAGGTTTCTCCAGCCCGGCTATCCCTTTCCCGGAACCATGAACAAATGATTTTTCCCTCGTATAGCGGGCTTTCCCGTCCAATTCTTCCACCGTTCCCCGATTCAAACGATTGGCTTTTCCGGAGCGCGTCCCTCGGCGGCATCGCTCTTTCACTCCGTTCGTTGACCACTTCCGGCGTTGTTTAACGCTGTTAACAAGTAGCCATGGACGAGAAGTGTGCCCAGTTGTGGACGAAGCTGTCCGCCGCCTTAAAACCCGAGGTCAGCGCCGATACTTTCAAGCGCTGGTTTTCCGCCGTAAAACTGACCAACGCGACGGCCGACGAGATCACCCTGCTCGTCCCGAACAACATTTATCAATTCTGGATCGAGAGTAATCACATGCCGGCTTTGCAGGCGGCGATCGAGTCCGTTTTCCGTGGTCCCCGCACAGTCAGGTTTGTCTGCGCGATCGATACTTCCGCCGGCTCGGATGCAGCCGACCCGGAACCGGTAATCTCGGCCCGGGCGCAAGCCGCCGCGGCGCGCTCGAACAAGACGCCGGGGCTGAATCCGCGCAACACTTTCGAATCCTTCGTAGTCGGGCCTAACAATGAAATCGCGCACGCCGCCAGCCTCGCGGTCGCGCAATCGCCCGCCAAAACTTACAATCCGCTTTTCATTTACGGCGGCGTCGGACTCGGCAAAACCCATTTGATGCAGGCGATCGGGCAATACCTCGGCGCGCGCGGCAAGAACGCGCGCGTGATGTATCTCTCGAGCGAGTTGTTCATCAACGAATTCATCGACGCCATCCAGCACAACAATCTGGTCAAATTCCGCAAACGCTATCGCCAGGCCGATCTTCTCCTGATCGACGACATCCATTTCCTCGGCGGGAAAGAGCGCTCCCAGGAGGAATTTTTCCACACCTTCAACACTCTTTTCGACGGCCATAAACAGATCGTTCTCTCGAGCGATCGGCCCGCTTCGGAAATTGCCAATCTCGAACATCGCCTCGTTTCCCGTTTTGAATGGGGCCTGACCGCGGAGCTGCAGCCGCCCGATGTCGAAACGCGCATGGCCATCCTGCGCAAAAAAGCGCGCACCCTCAAAATCAAACTGCGCGATGAGACTTTCGATTTTCTCGCCACGCGCATCAAGACCAACGTCCGCCGTCTGGAAGGCGCGCTCATGCGGGTGGCGTCGTTCGCTTCGCTCAGCGGGAAGGAGCTGACGAACGAAGTGGTCGAGCATTTGCTCAAGGATATTTTGCAGGAAGAAGCGCGTCGCGCGGTCACGATCGATCAGATCCAGCGCCGGGTGGCAGAGCACTACGATGTGCGCCTCGCGGACATGACGAGCAAACGCCGGCCGGCCAACATCGCCTTCCCGCGGCAGATCGCGATGTACTTGGCGCGCGAGCTCACGAAAGCTTCGCTCAACGAAATCGGCGAAGCTTTTGGGGGACGCGATCACGGCACCGTTCTGCACGCCTGCAAACTGGTGAAGAAGCGGATGAAGGAGCAGGATAAGATTCGGCAAACGATCTCATTCATCGACAGTGCGCTGCAACGCTGATGCGCGCTGCGAGATTGCGGTTGCCGGATAAAATCGAAAGCCTTACATCTTAACGACTCATCTCCGCCTTCATGAAATTTAGCGTTACGAAAGAGAAGCTGCTCGAATGTCTGCAACAGGTTCAAAACGTCGTCAGCACCCGCACGACGCTGCCGATTCTTTCGAACGTCCTTCTGCAGGCGAACGGCAACGAAATTAGCCTGACCACAACCGATCTCGATGTCGGCGTGCGCGGCAGCTTCGAAGCCGACGTGGAAAAAGGAGGCGCCACCACCCTGCCGGCGCGGCGTCTTTTCACCATCATCCGCGAGCTGCCTTCGAGCGAAATCTCCTTCGATATCGATGGGAAAAATGCCGCTTCGATTCGGAGTGGGCAAAGTTTCTTCAAAATCCTCGGCCTGCCGGAAGAGGAGTTTCCGCCGCTGCCGAAGTTCGACGAAAGCAAAGTCGTCACCATCCGGCAAAAGGATTTGCGCGACGGTCTGCGAAAGACTTCCTACGCCATCTCGACCGACGAGACGCGCTACGTCCTCAATGGCGTCCTCTTCAGTTTCAAGGATAACAAACTCACCCTCGTCGCGACCGATGGCCGCCGGCTCGCGATGCTTGATATCGATCTCGAGTTCCCGCGCAGCCACGAAGCCGACATCATTGTCCCAACCAAAGCGGTCACGGAATTGCAGCGACTCCTGACCGATGAAGGCGACGTCCGGGTCAGCGTCGGCAGCGGACAGATCGCGTTTGATCTCAACAACACCCTGCTCGTTTCCAAACTGATCGAGGGAAATTATCCGAACTACAAGCAGGTCATCCCGGGAGAAATGAAAGAACGCGTCACGCTCGAGCGCGAAACATTTCTCAATTCGCTGCGGCGCGTTTCGCTCCTCGCGAGCGACAAATCGAACTCGATCAAACTCAACTTCGCCAAGAACAACATCGAGATCACAGCCAACACACCGGAAGTCGGCGAAGCGAAGGAGTCCCTCCCGGTGGTCTACAAAGGCCGCGAATTTTCCATCGCCTTCAATCCGGAATTCCTCATGGCGCCGCTGCGCAACCTGACGGAAGACGAAATTTTTCTCGACCTCATCGACGAGATGAGCCCCGGCGTTATCAAGATCCAGAGCCCGTTCCTCTACGTCCTGATGCCGATGCGCATCAGCTCGTAGGAGCATCCTGTAGACGTTTCGCTCTGCGAAACGCGGGGTCCAGCCCGGCTCGCAGGAAAACCGGTCCCGATTGCAACTCACTCTCGCGTCGCCCAGAGGGCGGCGTCTACAGCGGCCATCACGTCCGCGAGACTGATTCCATCCATTGCTAGGCTCGGAGCCCGCAGCACACGCACCTGCGGATTGGCCGGCGCCCAGATCGCCGGGTCGGTCGGACCGAACAAGAGGAGGCACGGCGTCCCCACCGCAGCCGCAAGATGCGAGATGCCACTATCGTGTCCGAGAAAGAGCGCGCAGCTTTGCAGACACCCGGCCAATTCCACCAGGGAAAGATTTTGCGCAAATCGCACCCTTTCGTTAGGCAAGAGCACGCGCAGTCGGGTAACACGTTCGGTGTCCGCCTCACCGCCAACGAGGAGTAAGCGCCGGCCAGGGCCCGCCGAAAGCAACGACTCCGCCACCGCCACCCAGCGCTCCAGCGGCCAGTTCTTCGTCTCGCTCCCGCTGCCCGGATGAAGCGCGATCAATGACGGATCGACCTTGCGCGCTTCCTCAGGCCTCAGGATCGCATCGGGATCGTCCAGATAAAGCGCGACTCGTTCGAGCGGACGCGCGAGTTGTCGCGCGGCGTGTTCCTGATCGGTGATCTTCGGTGAACCGGCAACGAAGTTCCGCACTCCAGCCCGGCGCAGGTTGCTGGCAAAGATTTGGTCCGGATCAAAAAGATAACTGACGACCTGTTGGAAGCCACCGAAGTAATCCACCAGCTCGGGAGCCAGCTCGCCGTCGCGACTGAAGAAGCTGGAGAGTCGTGCGTATTCGATCGAGCGGGTGGCATTCGCATACCCGCTCATCTCCGCGAGCGCGATGATGTGCTTGTAGCCGAGGACTTCGAGATGCGCCGACGGGAACGCATCGCGCAGTAATTTCAGCGCGGGCAGGGTGAGGATGAAATCACCGATCGCTCCCCCGCGAATGACGAGGATGCGGCTCAATAAGCGACAAATGCACAGACCAAAATCGCCGCGCCGAAGACAAAACATAACCCGGATAGAAGGCGCCAACGTCCCGGATGATTGGTGCTCCAATTGATCTGGTCGCGGAGCAAATACGGCATCGTCACCCAGAACAAACCCGCTACGATCATCAAATAGGCGAGCACCGTGACGAGCAACCGGCTCGTCTCCGGGCGCAAAAAGGCGGCGTCGAGGAGCGGCTCGGCGGCGAGCAAACAAAGAATCCCGAGCGCACGCACGGCCAGAAACTCATCGACGAATCTGAGCACGAGAACGAAACCGACCGGGAGAATGATCAGGAGTGGCCGACGGAAATTCGAAAACTCGCCCATCTCCATGGTCGCGAGCAGCCAGAAACTCCAAATGAGATCGATCGTGAGCAGGATCGCGCCCGCCACCCGTGAACGCGGAAATCGCGCCAGGAACTCGTGAGCCGGCAGAATGATGGCCAAAAAACTGAACACGGCGAGCAGGGCGCCTGCGATCAGGCCGGCGGTATGCAGAGAAAGATTGTAGATCATGCGAGGGTCGCGACGGGCGGCGAAAGTTCTTCCATCCCGGCCAAATGACAACTGCTCGGCACGCTCGCCCTCACCCCGGACAGGCTGAAGCCGGTCGAGTGCGTTATTCTTAGATCGATGAGTTGACCGATGTCGCCCTCGCTTCCTTCGTAAACACCGATCTTGTTACCCCGCGTCCGGCCCGTCAGGCGCGCCCGATTCGTTCTGCTCGGGCCTTCGCAAAGAATCTCCACGGTCTGCCCGACCAGCCGCTCGTTAGCGCGCTTGGCGGCCGCGTCCACGACGGTGAGCAGGTCGTGGTTGCGCGCTTCCTTGACCGGTTCGTCGAGCTGTCCGGCCATCTCGGCCGCCGACGTCTCGCTCCGTTGCGAGTAGCGAAAAACGAACGCGTTATCAAATTGCACCCGCTCGACTAACGCGCGCGTTTTTGCGTAATCCTCCTCCGTCTCCCCTGGGAAACCGACGATCACGTCGGTCGTTAGGGCGATGTCGGGACGCATCGCTCGGATCTGATCGACCAGCCGAAGATATTTATCCGCCGTGTAGGTGCGATGCATTGCTTTCAGAATTCGATCCGAACCGGATTGGAGCGGCAAATGCACGTGCTCACAAAGTTTCGGCAGATCGCGCACAGTCGCGATCAGGTCGGCGCGAAAACCAATCGGATGCGGCGAAGTGAAGCGAAGGCGCTCGAGTCCATCGACGGCGTGAACCGCTTCGAGTAATTGCACGAACGGACTCTTGTCGTCCATCTTCGGGAACTCGTGCCGTCCGTAGAGATTCACGATCTGGCCGAGAAGGGTCACCTCTTTGACCCCGCGCTCGACCAGCTCACGCACTTCTCGCACGATCTCCGTGATTGTGCGGCTGCGCTCGGCGCCGCGAGTCCGCGGCACGATGCAGAAAGTGCAATGCATGTTGCAGCCTTGCATGATGGAGACGAAGGCCGTCGCCTGCTGCGGCCGCAGGGTGTGCTCGCGGATCGTCTCCTGCGAGCCGATTTCCTCCGCCGTATCGACGATGGAAAAGCGCGGATCGTCCATAGCGCGGCCGGGATCACCGATTCCGGCTACAACTGCGTGCTTTCGTTCCACCAGTTCATCGACGTAATCCGCCACTCGGTGAAATTTTTGCGTGCCGACGAGGAGGTCGAGATGCGGAACCAACTTGAGCAGCTCAGCCCCGCGCGCCTGCGCCATGCAGCCGAGAAATCCGAAGACCACCCCCGGCCGCTCCTTCGCGATGCGGCCGAGCATGCCCATTTTCCCGAGCGCTTTCTGCTCCGCCATGTCGCGCACGCTACAGGTATTGAGAAGCACGACATCGGCTTCCGCCTCGCTCGCCGCTACTTCATAACCGCGATCGAGAAGCGAGCGCGCGACCTGTTCCGAGTCGCGCTCGTTCATCTGGCAGCCGTAGGTTTTGATGAAAAATTTCGGCATGGGCTTACGCGGGAGCCGCCACTCTCGCTCTGACCAGCGGAACTTTCAAAACGCTGATTCGTATTCGCAGTGCCGCGGATTCCTACCAAGCGATGCGCTGAATACCAGCCACCCGATCGAAATGCGGGTCGCGGCTGATGATCGGGAACGTGTGTTGCCGGGCGCTCGCGGCGATCTGTATAGGCCGATGATTGGGCTTGGCATAAGGAATTGGCCGATGACTGATTTCTATTGGTGCGAGGGTATGTCCGAATGGAAACAGCTATCGACCCTGGAAATATCCAAGTCCACGCTCGCGACCCCCGCACAAAAAGCAGCGCTCAAAGCCGCGGGCTTGGCTTTCGACGACCTGACGACCAAAGCACAGGTGAGCGCTTTGTTCGCAAGCCACGACGATGCGCCTGCCACCACCAAACAACTGGCGCTATTAAGCTATCTGGGGCAGGCGGCTTCCAAAAATCTAACCAAAAAAAGTGCGGCGGACCTTATCGACTCGATCGTCAATCAGGATGACGGGAGAGATAAATTTGGAGATTGGAACGATGATAAGTTGATTCTCTTCCCGGATGTGTTTGCGGACGAAATCGCTGCGAGAAAAGAAGAGTGCCTTGCTGAATACAACTCGTTTCGAACGGAGCTTGGGCCAGCGACATCGGAACTGCCGAAACTTTCCTAAGATCAGGCAAACCGCATTTTCGCCTATTTGGATGCGGCAGGTCGGCACTGGATGAAGCCGCGCATAGCGATGTTTCTCGATCATTTCCTGCCGTGCGTAGAAGCCAAGGTATATCTCGAGCACCCGTCTGCGCGGTGAAATGGAAAATGCTTCTGGACGAGGGAGCCAAAGGCGAATTTCTGGAAAAACTTGCGGAGCAGGCGCGTTCCCAAGTGCAACGTGGGAACGCATGCGTAGCCGGTAAGACCTCCCGCACAAACCGAATCTCAGGAAGATGGCGGTGAAATGAGCGGGATCACTTCGCGTTTGTTCCGCCGGTAGACCCGGAAATCCGCCACGTCTACGGTGAT
>JBDTCM010000184.1:0-7852 GCA_039923575.1 Chthoniobacterales bacterium | reverse complement strand
CCGGGGGGAGTGGTGGATATCAGCATGCGCGACGGTGTTTCGCCAACGTTCTTGAAAGTGGAAACTTCGCCGCGCGGAATAAAGGTCGATCCGCCGGGGCCGACCTCATGCCACTCGCCTTTCTTGTAAAATGCGACCCGGCCCTCCAGGACGTGAAAGATCTCGTCGTCATTGATGTGAAAATGCAGCGGCGCGCCACCACCGGGCGGTGTGACCTCGGTCCACATCGTGAGGCGGCCGCCGGTCTCTTCGCCGCCGAGATGAATGATCACTTCCTCGCC
Organism: Chthoniobacterales bacterium; assembly: GCA_039923575.1. Classification (GTDB taxonomy): domain Bacteria; phylum Verrucomicrobiota; class Verrucomicrobiia; order Chthoniobacterales; family UBA10450; genus Palsa-1392. Next base: position 7,571 of record JBDTCM010000184.1, on the reverse strand, counting down.
GAAAGCGCGCAGGACGCTTCCGTTACCTGAGTTGACAAAAATGGCCGGTTCGCCGCTCACATTATTTCGCCAGCTCGTAGAGATATTCGACGTAGGACATGACCGCGTCGTCGAAGCCCGCGATTTTCGGGTTCGCTGACTCGATAAGGTAATACTCATCCGGCGCGTGCGCGCCACTGCCGTGTCCCAGCCCGAAATGTCCCGCACCCAGGCTAAGGGACGGATTAGTGAAAACATAGCCCGGCCAGGAACCGCCCAACCGTGGCATCATCACCGGATCGATCCCGTGGTTCTTGTAAACGGCTTCCTCGGCTTTGATGATGGGCGAATCCGCTGGCGTCGTCGTCGGGTCGTAACCGCCGGTCATGTTCACGTCGATGTCACCATAACCGTGTTTGGCGAGATGCGCTTTCAACGCCGCCAGCGCGCCCTCCGCGGTCTGGTTCGGGACGAGACGCAGATCGAGTTTCGCGATCGCCTGGTGCGGCAAAATCGTTTTCCCGCCCGGGCCGGTGTAGCCGCCGATGATTCCCTCGATGTTGACCGTCGGCGCGTCCGCCATCCGTTGCAGCGCTTCACTCCAGCTGATGTCTTTGACCCATTTTTTCACGCCCATGATCTTCTTCGCGTCCGCTTCGTTCAAGCGCTTCGCCGCGATATCGATCATCGCTTTTTCCTGGGCGTTGAGCGGACGCACATTTTTCGTCAGGCCTTCGATCGCGGGATCGCCATCGGGCGTGACGAGCGTGTTCAAGGCCTGCACCAGGTGCCAGACCGGGCTGTCCACGCGCGCCTTGTTTGAGGAATGAATATCCTTCAACGGTCCGCGGCCCCACTTTTCGCCGTTCGACGTCAGCTCCACTTCGATCACGCCTTTCGCGCCTAACGTTACCGTCACCATCCCGCTGAGGTCCTGGCTCGCGAACGGCATGAAAATTCCCGCGCACTTCTTCAGCGCCTGCTCGACTTCCGGTTTGTGCACGACCTGGCCGAAATGCGGCGAAGCGATCTCTTCTTCGCCCTCCGCCACGAAAACAAAATTGACCGGCAGCTTGCGCCCCGCCGCTTTCATCGCGTGGAGCGCGGCGAGGAACGACGCCTCCGGCCCTTTCTGATTCACCGCGCCGCGGCCGATCATGATCTTGCCCAGGCCTGGCTTATCGACGATCGCGGCGTCGGTCGGCGGCGAGGACCATTCCTTGGGATCGAACTGTTTCACGTCATACATGAAATAGAGGCCGATGGTTTTCGGCGCGCCCGCGTCGAGGGTGGCGAAGACGCCCGGTTTGCCATCGGTCGCGACGCGTTCCGCGCGCTGAAAGCCGGCGTCTTGCAAAAGCTGGATCATGTAATCCGCGCCTTCCGGATAACCGCGATCCTCGGCTGCGATCGAGACCTGTTTGATCCAATCCTGCAAACGCTTGATCGATTCGTCGTGCTGTTTCACGATCTGCGCTTTGACGTCGGAGAAATCATTTTCGGCCGCCCGGGCCGCCGGAGTGAGAAGGAAACCTGCCGCGCTCAAGGCGACGGCGAGAAGAAGCGTCTTTCGTTTCATCCGACATCCATCCTGCCTCGCGACACCGCTGGCAAATTGAAAAACCGGAGCACGCCGCAGTGGACGCCGGACGCGGTTCTGACTAATTCAGGAGAACGCCATGCCGACATCCGCGAACCAGGCCAAAGATATCTTCTCGTTACGCGCGCCCGATTCCGCGCTCTGGACGCTTTACATCATCCGCGCGCTTCTGACCGGGCCGGGACTGATCATCCTGCTTCCTTATCTCTATTTTCGTTATCACACGCTGCGCTACACTTTCGATGAGGAAGGGATCCATATGCGGGTCGGCATTCTCTTCCGACGCGAGGTCAATCTCACCTACGCGCGCATCCAGGATATTCATCTTAGCTCCGGTCTGATCCAGCGCTGGCTCGGCCTGGCCGATATTCAAATCCAGACGGCTTCCGGTTCGTCCGACGCGGAGCTGGTCATCGAAGGATTCAAGGAATACGAAGCGATTCGCGATTTTCTCTATACCCGGATGCGCGGCTATCACGCCTCCCCCTCCGCTCCGGTTGCCGCGATGGCTTCCACCCCCAGCCTGCCATCCGACCCGGACGCCGAGATGGTCACGCTCCTCCATACGATTCGCGACGAACTGCGCCGGACACGCGAACTGCTCGAGCAACGCCGGCCCTCGTCGGACTCGTTAGGCCAACCTCCCGCCGCTGATGTTTAGAACTTTCCGAGAATGGTGCGAGCGGGTCCTGCGCATCCCGGGCGACCCGGAACCGCCGCCGGGGGACGAGGCGCGCACCCAGCGTTTCCGGGCCGCGCCTAACTATTACAAGTATCTGCTCGCGGTTTGGGGATTGAAGACCGGCGTGCTTCTGGTCGTTTTGCTGACGATGGAAATCGGCCCGCTCATGGCCGTCTTCGGCACCCGTCTGCACGAGAAACATCTGCCCGCGGCGTTGATCCTCGGCCTGCCCCAGCTCATCATTCTTTTCTTCGTCGTCGGCCGCCTCTTCTCGGGCTTGCTCGTCAGGCTGGATTTCGAGAAACGCTGGTATCTCGTGACCGATCGCAGCCTGCGTCTGCGCGAAGGAATTCTCAGCGTGCGCGAGATGACGATCACCTTTGCCAACATCCAGAATATTTCGATCTCGCAGGGGCCGATCCAGCGCCTCCTCGGCATCGCCGATCTGCGCGTCGATACCGCCGGTGGCGCGAGCCCGGCGCGCCGCGAACAGAAAGGGCGGCCGCAAAGTTTGCACACCGCATTCTTCCGCGGGGTCGACAATGCGAATGCGATTCGGGAGTTGATCCAGCATCGCCTGCGCGAGCTGAAGGATTCCGGCCTCGGCGATCATGAGGAGGTAAAGCCTTCGCCAGCATTGGCAACATCCGGCCCGGTCTCGGAAAATTTCCTTCGTGCGCTGCGCGAAGTGGCGGCCGAGGCCACCGCCCTGCGCTCCGCTTTGTGAATGTGGGAGGGGCCTTTGTGCCCCGATCCGTTGTGGCGACGCGCTCGCCGATCGGGGCGCAAAGGCCCCTCCCACATTCAACGCAACAACTCCGCGATCAAAAAACCGGCGTAGGTGCCAAGGGCGTTACCTAACGAGCCGGCGAGGATTCCGGGGAGGCGCAAATCCCCTCGCCCAATCGCCGTCGCCAGCACTCCGGCGGAAGTGGCGCCGCCGATGTTGGCGTTCGACGCCACCGCGATGATCGCCCAATCCTGCTTGAACAAAGCGCCAATCCCGAAAAGCAGAAGCGCATGCAGAAACACAATCGCCGTCACCCACGCGAGCAGGATTCCCGCGACCGCGCCGTTCGCGATCAGCGCCGCCAGATCGCAGTAGGCACCGACGACGGCGAGAAAGATGAGGACGGTGAAGTAGCCAAGCACTTTCGCGCCGCCGAGCCGTTGCACGACCGGCACCTGGGCGAGCGCGAGCGCGACCGTGGTGAGCGTCAAGACATAGGGCAGCGCTGGCAAAAACCGGCTCAGTAGTTGCGAGAGATAGAGACTGCCAAGACCGAGCGCGAGCAGGATGGAAAAATCCATCACGCTGGTTTCTTCCGAAGTCTCGAGCTCTAGCGCCGCCGCCATCTCGCTGTCCGCGACCGGCACGCGGCGCGGCCAGATTTTCTGCAGGACCCGCGGAAGGATGATGGTGGCGATGATCCAGATGGTGGTGATGATGTTGTCGGCGGCGTTGATCGCCGCGAAAAGGGTGCCGCTTTTCCCGACGCCGTATTGCAGCGCGACGGCGTTGAGATTCACGCTCCCGCCGATGTAGGTGCCGGTGAACATGCCCGCGACGGCGTTCGCTTGTGTCACGCCATGATTTTGCGGTGCGATCACGTGATAACTGACCAGCACGCCCACCATCGTGGCCGCCGCGCCTAACGAAAACATGAGGAGCATCGGCAGCCCGGCCTGGCGCAAGTCGCGCAGCTTGACGTCGAGTAGGAGGAAGAAGATCGCGAGGGGCGCGATGTAATTGAAGATGCCGTCATAGAGCGCGGGCGCGTTCCGAGAAGAAGGCAGGAGCCCGACATTCGCCAGCACCGCCGCGGCCAGAATAACGATCAGGGCGGAGCCGAAATAACTGAAAAACCTGCGACGCGAGAGCCATTCTGCGAGCGCGACGAGCAGGCAGAGAATGGTCGCGACGTAAAGAGGCTCGAAGACAAAAGGCATGAAAAGACGGAGCGGTTGCGCCTTGATCTCGAATTCGCGCGCCTTTGGCAAACGAAACCGGCGATTCTTCTTGCAGGAAATGCCGCCGCCTCGAAAAATGCGCGGGCGTGCTTTTCAATTCGCTGACCTTCGTCGTCTTCTTCGTCGTGGTGGTGAGCGCGTATTGGATGATGCGCTCCTGGGAAGCGCGCAAAAACCTGCTCGTGGTCGCGAGCTACACTTTTTACGGCGCCTGGAATCCCCCGTTCGCGCTCCTTCTTTTCGGCACGACCGCGATGGATTTCTATCTCGGCCGGATCATGGGCAAACAGGAACGGCCCGAAGCGCGCAAGGTCTGGCTCGTCCTCAGCGTGGCGGTGAACCTGAGCATGCTCGGCTTCTTCAAATACGGGAATTTTCTGCTTGAGAATTTCCAGTGGGTCCTCACCCGCGGCGGGATTGCCTACAATCCGCCCCATCTCGATCTCTTCCTCCCGATCGGCATCTCGTTTTACACTTTCCACTCGCTCTCCTACACGCTCGACATTTATCGCGGCGTGCTGCAGCCCACTCGCTCCCTGCGCGATTTCGTCCTCGCGGTTTCATTCTTCCCGCAGCTCGTCGCGGGACCGATCGTGCGCGCAGGCGATTTCCTGCCGCAACTCGTGGCGCCGCCCAAGCCGCAACAAGGTCGTTTCCTCTGGGGTCTGCTCCTGATGACGTTAGGGCTTTTCGAAAAAGTTGTCCTCGCCGATACGCTCCTCGCCGGCTCGGCCGACACCATCTTCGGCTATGGCGGCCCAATCATCGCGCTTGATTCGTGGATGGGCGTGATCGCTTTCGCGGGTCAGATCTTTTTTGACTTCGCCGGTTACTCCATCTGCGCGATCGGCGCAGCTTTGTGTCTCGGGTTTCACTTGAAAGACAACTTCCGCTTCCCCTACGCGGCAATCGGGTTCTCGGATTTCTGGCGGCGCTGGCACATCTCGCTCTCCACTTTTCTGCGCGACTACCTTTACATCCCGATCGGCGGCAATCGCGCCGGCGCGGCCCGTGCCATGGTCAATCTCTTGATCGTGATGTTCATCGGCGGTCTCTGGCACGGCGCGGCCTGGACTTTCGTCGTCTGGGGTTTGTTGCACGGTTCCTATCTGGCGCTCGAACGCCTGACGAAAGTTTTCGTTGGCGAGGCGAGCTGGACGGAGCATTTGCCGGTCAAATTGCTCCTCGGTCTCGGCACTTACTTCGCCGTTTGTGTCGCGTGGGTTTTCTTTCGCGCCTCCGATTTCCATGTCGCGGCGCGCATGCTCAGCGGAATGTTCGGCGGCCATCCGCACGGCGATGCGCTCCTCTCGACGCGCGAGATTTTGCAGATCGGAATCGTGACGCTCTTCATGTTCGCCGTGCACTGGTCGTTGCGCGACACCACGATCGAAGCGGCCGTCAACCGCCTGCCGGTTTGGGCGGTGACGGGCATCTGGACCTTCATGGCCGGCGCCATCCTGCTCACCCAGGGAAATAGCAATGCCTTCATCTACTTCCAATTTTGAACGGGTAATCCCGGCGCGGCCGTGGCGCGGGATCACGGTCAGCGTCGTGCTCCTGCTCGCGGTCGCGGCGGTGGCCTGGGAAATTCATTGTCGCTCGTTAGGCTACGGCCCGACCTTGAACGACAGCGAAGATCTCTGGGCCAAGATTCGGCGGCAGGTGGAGCCCGAATCGATCGTCATCATCGGCGATTCGCGCGCCATTTTTGATCTCGATCTGGATGCACTCGAACACGGGCTCGGCAAACGGCCGCTCCAGCTCGCCCAGCCGGGCAGCTGCGCTTATCCGGTCCTGCACGATTTCGCGAAGGACACGCGGTTTCACGGCACGATCATTTGCAGCCTAGTGCCGCGTCTGTTCTTCGCGCCGCCGCAGGCGCCGCCCTATGGGGTCGCGCAAAAGGCGCTGCAACGTTATCACGATCAGACTTATTCGCGCCGCGTCAGTCTTCTCCTCGCGATGCCGCTCGAAGAAAACGTCGCGTTCCTGAAACAGGACGACCTCACCCTCGGTCAGTTGCTGGACAAACTGCCCATTCCGAATCGGCCCTACGCACTCGCGCCGCCAAACTTTCCGCCCTATTTCGCCACGCTCGATCGCGAGCGCCGCGCCCGCATGATCGAGCGCTGCGCGCAACCGGGGCCGTTGCAGACGCGCGTCAAGACGGGCTGGATCCCGCTCTTCTCACCACCGCCGCCCCCGACTTTTATCCCGCACGATGCTTTCATCGAGTCCATGCAGCGCTCGACCAAAGATCGCTTTCAAGCGATCAAGTCCGACCTCGGTCAGCTGCGCGAGCGCGGGGCCAAGATTGTCTTTGTGCGTTTCCCCATGTCGGGAGAATTGAAAGCGCTCGAAAACAAACTGACTCCGCGTGCGGCCTACTGGGATCGGCTGCTCAAGGAAACGGCGGCGCCTGGGATTCACTTCGAGGATTACCCGGAGCTGGCCGGGTTCACCTGCCCCGAGTGGTCGCATCTTTCCGCGGGCGATTCGGTCGAGTTCACGAAACGCCTCGTGCCGCACCTGCGCGCCGCGCTCAGCGGGGCCATCCTGCCAACGGTTACGGCCGCTCGTTAGGGCTTCTCGCCTAACGAACACCGGCCAGATTTTCGACCGGGGCTCCGCTGTTGGGAGCGAGATGGTGAAGACCGAACCCACGCCGACTTCGCTGGTGACGGTCAGTTCGCCGTTCATGGCGCGGATCAACTCGCGGCTGATGGCGAGACCGAGGCCGACCCCGCGTTGCCGCGCCTCGATGCGCTGGCGATCAACCTGGACGAAGGCCTCGAAGATCCGCTCGAGGTCTTCCGCCGGAATGCCGCGACCCGTGTCGCGGACGGCGAGACGAGTGAAGGAAGCGTCGGCGCTGCAGGCGACGGTGATCGCCCCGCCGGCCGGGGTAAATTTGATCGCGTTCGTGAGCAGATTGAGGAGCACTTGCTGGAGCCGATCGGCATTCGCGCGCAGGTGCAGATCGGCCGCGCAATCCTCGCGGGAGTAGCGCAGGTTCGCCTCGACCAGCTTCGGCGCGATCAATGTCTCCGCGCGCTGGAGCGCGACCTCCACGGGCACGCTCTCGATCAGGATGCTGTCGGTCGCGGTTTCGAGGCGGGCAAAATCGAGAATGTCGTTTAAGAGGCGCACCAGTTCCCGGCTCGCGCTTTTCATCGCCTGCAAATCGGATTGCTGCTCGCCCGTGATCGGTCCGCTCGCCTCCTGCAGCAACAGATCGCAATAACCGGAGATGGCCTGGAGCGGGGTGCGCAATTCGTGCGACATCATCGAGAGAAATTTGGCCTTGGCGTCATTCGCCGCCTCCGCGGTCTGCTT
>JBDTCM010000183.1:0-6425 GCA_039923575.1 Chthoniobacterales bacterium | reverse complement strand
CGAATAACGAGCGCGACCCCGGGACCCTTGCTGAAATAAGAGAGTGCGGGCCGCTGCCCCCACATCCAGTAATAAGCTTCGTCGGGCGAGAGCTGGGCGGCGCCGATGAGCGCGAGCCGCAGCGCGGTCAGCACGAAAAGAAAAATCCAGACCGCCCGAGTCGTGCTCATGAGATAGCGTCGCCCACCAGGCGCGGATGCCTAACGAAAAACTGCGGCGCCCAGCGCGCCGTCGCCCTTCGATAGAGCACCTCGAAGAGCGCGAGGAGAAGCGCCGTTTCGCCCACGGCCAGGAAAAAAGTCGCGAGCACATCGCTCGGCCAATGCGCGCCGAGATAGACCCGCGACCAGGCGATGGCGGCGGCAAACAAAAAGTAGAGCCAGCCCCAGCGCCGGAAAAAAAAGCACAGGATCAAGGCGACGGTGGCGTTGTTGGTCACGTGCCCGGAAGGGAATGAAGGCCCCGAACGATTGCGATCGCGATCGCCGGAATAACGGATCGCCACCTTTTTGAAGAGAGTAAGAAATTCCGGGCGCGCCTTGGCCAGCTCCACCATGCGGACTCGTTCCACCTGTTTCGGCCGGCGGCGATCGACGACTTTCTTCAGGCTGGAAGTGACGCCGCCATTGACGAGGAGTGCGAGCCCGATGCAGAAAACCAGCGCGCGCCCCTTGAATCCACCGAAGATCAACGCATACAGCACGAGCAAGACGATGAACGGCTTCCAGATCTCGACGTTGCTGATCGCGGCCATGAACAAATCCAAAACCGGATTCGTCCATTGTTCGTTGATAAGATGAAACAGCGTTTGATCCATGCCGAAGTTTTAAGCTTTAAGTTTTAAGCTTTAAGGATCGCAACGCCACAGGTCTCACTTAAAGCTTAACACTTAAAACTTAAAGCTCTCTTCATGGCCAAACAGATCACTCGCATCGTGGCTTTCCTGCTTCTTGCAATTACGCTTCGAGCCGACGCCCCACCTTCGGCTCAGGAAATTCTCAGCCGGGTGCGCCTGCAACAATCGCAACAGCAGCTCGACCTCCAGGGTCAATTGCGCTCCGAAGCGACGCTTATTCCCTTTCGCATCACCCAGACCGGCCCGGTGATTCGTTACACGTTTGCCAATCCGCCCGAAGTGCTCCAGCTGCGGCTGGGCGAGAACGGCTCGCGCCTCGATCTCGTGACCGAAAACAGCACGAAGAAGTTTTCGAGCTCGCGCCTCGACGAAAAAATCGGCGGCACCGGCGTCACCTACGGCGACCTCGCGCTGAAGTTTTTGTATTGGCCGGATGCGCAGGTCATCGGCGCCGATAACCTCCGCACGCGCGACTGCTGGAAACTGCGCCTCACCGCGCCGGCGAAGGATTCGCCCTATGCGAGTGTCCTTCTCTGGGTCGATAAGGACAGTGGCGCGATCATGCGCATGGAAGGCTATAACGCGAAGGGACAGCTGACGAAGCGCTTCGAAGTCGTCTCGGCACAGAAGATCGAGGGCCGCTGGTTCCTGAAACAAATGCGGGTCGAGGAAATGCAACCCGGGACCAACCAGGTGCAATCGCGGAGCTATCTCGAGATCAAAAAGTAGTCGCCGCCGGGGGCGACAGAGTTGAGCGCGCGAAAAAACGTCGTAGGTATTTCCCCCATGCTTTTTGCCCGCGCGACTTTTTTCTTTTGTCTCTTCGCCCTGATCCCGCTGCGCCTTGGCGCGCAAAACGTCCCGCCGGTCGTGACCGCGGGGATCTCCGACGCCACCCTCCTGCAAAACGGCGGCGCCCAAGTCATCGCGCTGACCGACCATTTCAACGATCCCGACACGAGCGGCGTTCGCCTAACGACGGTTCTGGGCGACATCGACATCGCGCTCTACGATCAGCGCAAGCCGATCACGGTGGCGAATTTCAAGAATTACATCGATTCCGGACGTTATTTCAAAACTGATCCGACCACGCAACAACCCGTGTCGACCTTCGTTCATCGCTCGGTGCCGGGTTTCGTCATCCAGGGCGGCGGCTTTTTCTCGACCGTGAATCCGGCCGATCCGGTCCACGTGCAGCCGACCGCAGTCCTGGCGTTTCCTGCCATCCAGAACGAGCCCGGTATTTCCAACACCCGCGGCACGATCGCCATGGCCCGATTGGCCGACCCGAATTCCGCCACCAGCCAATGGTTCATCAACCTGGTGGATAACGGAGGCCCGCCGAACAATCTCGACACGCTGAATGGCGGATTCACCGTTTTCGGCAAGGTCCTCGGCGACGGCATGACGGTGGCGGACGCGATCGCGGCCCTGCCCATCTTCAATTTCGGGGTGCCTTTCGACACCCTCCCGCTGCGCAATTACACCTCCGGACTGCCGACGCCGGCGAACCTGGTCACAATTCCTGCGATCAGCTTCGTCTCTTCGCTTATTTTCACGGCGACGAGTGATCATCCCCTCATCGCTACCGCCGCGGTAAGCGGAACGAATTTACTCGTCAGCGGCAAGCAGCTCGGCAGCGCCAAGATCACGGTCACGGCGACGGACGTCGATGGGGCACAAATCTCGACCTCCTACAACGTCACGGTGGTGACGAATCCGGTGCATCTGGCCAACATCTCGACTCGCGCGGTCGTCGGCACCTTGGACGCGGCGCTCATCGGCGGTTTCATTGTCCGCGGCGACGCGCCGAAACGGGTGGTGATCCGCGCCCTCGGGCCATCGTTGAATGTGAATGGAGTGCCGGTGCCTGGTTCCTTGCAGGACCCGACTCTCGAGGTGCACGATGGCACCGGTGCCTTGATTGCCTCGAACAATAACTGGCAGGACGATCCGAACAGCCAGGGCGTGATCGATGCCGGGGTGGCGCCAACTCTGCCTAACGAGTCCGCTCTCCTCCTAACGCTTCCCGCCAACAGCACCGGCCTCGCCTACACCGCCGTCGTGCAGGGCGCGGGTGGAACCACGGGCGTCGGCCTGGTGGAAGCTTACGACATCGACTCTAGTCCCGGCTCGAGTGTCCTCAACATCTCGACCCGGGCCGATGTGCAGACCGGCGATAACGTCCTCATCGGCGGTTTCATCGTCTACGGCACCGGCACGCAACGCGTCCTCATGCGGGCCATCGGACCATCCCTCGGCGGCGCCGTCGCTAATCCCCTCAGCGACCCAACCCTGACCCTCTACGACGCTCAGGGTGTGCAAATTGATTTCAACGACAACTGGCAGGACAACCCGGCCAAAGACGAGATTATCGCCAGCACCATCCCGCCGACCGATCCGAAAGAGTCCGCCCTCTTGCAGGATCTCATGCCCGGGAGTTACACCGCGATCGTGCGCGGGGCCGGGACCACGACCGGCACTGGGCTGGTGGAAGCCTACGCGCTTCCTCCGTTGTAGACGCTTCGCTCTGCGAAGCGCGGGGGAAAGCGATTTCAAAGGACAGCGCTCTCGCCTTTAACAACGCGCAGACTCGCGCCGCCCAGAGGGCGACGTCTACAAGAGGAAAACGTCCAACGTTCAACGTCCAATGAAGAATTGGTGCGCGACAGTTCGCTCCTATTTGAACGTTGGACGTTTCTTTTCTTTGAACGGCGTCTACACCTCGGCTACGCCCGCCTGGACGATTTGCGCGAAGCTGCGCGGGTCGAGGCTCGCCCCGCCGACGAGCGCGCCGTCGATATCCGGTTGCGAAAGTAACTCGCGCGCGTTGTCCGGTTTGACGCTCCCACCGTATTGAATGCGGACCTTCTCCGCGGTCGCGTCGTCCGACATCTCGTGCAACGTCTGGCGAATGAAGGCATGCGCTTCCTGCGCTTCCTTGGAGGTGGCGGTCTTGCCCGTGCCGATCGCCCAGACCGGTTCGTAAGCGATCACTGTTTCCAGGAGTTCCTTCGCATCCACATCGGCCAGGCTGCCGCGTAGCTGGGTCGAGAGAACTTTCTCGACCTGCCCCTTTTCGCGCTGCGCCAGTGTCTCGCCGATGCAGAGAATCGGACGCAGCTTTTCGACATAGGCGGCGTGGACCTTGCGATTCACAATTTCATCCGTCTCGCCAAACATCGCGCGCCGCTCGCTGTGGCCGAGAACGACGTAGCGGACGAACAATTCGCGCAACATCGCCGGACTGATTTCGCCGGTGAAGGCGCCGCTCCGCTCCCAATACATATTTTGCGCGCCCACCTTGATGGCCTGGGTCTGGCTCAGCAGTTCGGAAACTTTCGGAATGGCGGTGAAGGGCGGCACGATCACGATCTCGACTTCATCGAGGTCGCCGATCTCACGCAGAAAGGTGCTGAGGAATGCTTCCGACTCGCTCTGAGTCATGTGCATTTTCCAATTCGCGGCGATGATTTTTTTGCGCATGGGCACCAGCTTTAAGTGTTAAGCTTTAAGTGGCGTGCTGGTGGTCTTAAAACTTAACACTTAAAAACTTAAAGCTTCTCCGTCAATGCCGCGACCCCCGGCAAATCTTTCCCTTCGATCAACTCGAGCGAAGCGCCGCCGCCCGTGGAAATAAAAGTCATCTTGTCGGCGAGGCCGGCTTGCTTCACCGCCGTCACAGAATCTCCTCCGCCGATGATGGTCGTGGCGTTCGATTCCGCGAGCGCTTCGGCGAGCGCCTCCGTCCCGGCGGAAAACTCCTGAATTTCGAAAATGCCGGGAGGCCCATTCCACAAAACGGTCCTGGCCTGCGCGATCTCGCTTTTGAAAAGCGCGATCGTCAGGGGACCGATATCAACCGCCTGCCAGCCATCGGGAATATTATAGTCATGCGAAATGCGGCCGCTGTGCCGGGTCGCCGCGCCGGGTTTGATCTCTTCCGCGCCTAACAAATCGATCGGCAGCAGGAGCCGCACATTCTTTTGTTTGGCCAGCTCCATCAGCTCGCGCGCGAGATCGAGCTTGTCTCGCTCGACCCGGCTGCTCCCCATGTGCACGCCCCCGGCTTCGAGGAAGGTGTTCGCCATCGCGCCGCAGATCAGAATCGTATCGGCCTTCTCCATCAACGCCTTGATCACGCCGATCTTATCGGAAACTTTTCCACCGCCGAGAATGACGAGGAACGGCTTGGCCGGATGGGCAAGTTCTTCCTGCAAATATTTCAGCTCTTTCTCCATCAGGAACCCCATCGCGGATTGCTGGACGAACTTCGTGATGCCGGCGGTCGAAGCGTGCGCGCGATGGGCCGCGCCGAAAGCATCGTTGACGTAAATGCCACCGCCCACTTTGGCGAGCGCTTCCGCGAACATCGGATCGTTCGCTTCCTCGCCGGGATAGAAGCGAACGTTCTCGAGCAAAGCGACGTCGCCGTCATGCAGGTGCGAGACGACCGCTTCCGCATCGACCCCGATGCAATCGTGACTGAAGACCACCGGATGCCCGATCAGATCGTGCAGCGCGAGCCCGACCGGTCGGAGTGAATATTTCTCCACCGGCGTCCCGTTCGGCCGGCCGAAATGCGCCATCAGGATCGTTTTCGCACCTTGTTCGCGCAGGTAATTGATCGTCGGCAGACTCTCCCGGATCCGGTTGTCGTCGGTGATGACGATTTTCCCGTCTTGTTGCTCGGTCGGAACGTTAAAGTCGACGCGCACGAGGACGCGCTTCCCGCGCACGTCGAGGTCGCGAAGAGTGAGCTTGGCCATTGCGCCTATTTCGCCATCATCTCCAGCATCTCAACGCAGCGATTGCTGTAGCCCCACTCGTTGTCGTACCAGCCGACAACCTTCACGAACTTCCCGCCGTGCATCATCGTGAGTTTGCTGTCGAAAATGCAGGAGTGCGGATTGCCCACGATGTCGCGCGAAACGAGCGGTTCATCGCTGAACTCGACCACGCCTTTGTAGCTTGGATCGCTCGCCGCCTTCTGGAACGCAGCGTTAATCGATTCCACCGTCGCGTCTTTCTCCAGGATGGCGATGAAATCGGTCACCGAACCATCCGGCGTCGGGACCCGGAAGGCGCCGCCATTGAGCTTGCCTTTGAGCGCAGGCAAAACTTCGCCGATCGCTTTCGCCGCGCCCGTGCTCGATGGGATGATGCTGACCGCCGCCGCGCGCGCACGCCGCAGATCTTCGTGCGGGAGATCGAGAATGCGCTGGTCGTTGGTGTAGCTGTGGATCGTGCTCATAAAGCCGTTCACGATCGTAAAATTGTCGTGCAAGACCTTGGCCAGCGGAGCGAGGCAATTCGTCGTGCAGCTCGCGTTCGAGATGATGTTGTGCTTCGCGGCATCGTAAATTTCGTCGTTGATCCCGAGGCAAATGGTCGCATCCGGATTTTTCGCTGGCGCGCTGATCAAGACCTTCTTCGCGCCTCCGGCAAAATGCAGCTCCGCTTTTTCGCGGCTGGTGAAAAAGCCGGTTGACTCGAGGACGACGTCGACGCCCAGATCCCTCCACGGCAATTTGGCCGGGTCGCGTTCTTTCAAGACCTTAATCTTGTG